>JBBDWO010000026.1 GCA_040902765.1 Acidimicrobiia bacterium
ACCCACCAAGCGTGACATATAGGGGGAGTACCGCCGAAGGCGGGGAGGGGGGAGGCCAGACGCTACGTGGGCCTCGCGACGCGTCAGCCCTCCCCCTCCGTCAGCGGCCTGCGGCCGCTGCCACCTCCCCCTACAGGGGAGGAGAGGCCGTCTTGGCTCTTGGCTCTTCGGTAACCTCCCACGCGCCTCATGCCCTCCTTGCCCTCTCCCATTGGCGACGTCTCGTTCCGGCTGTTTTCCGGGGATGACGACTTTCCCGGGATGGTCCGGGTCGTCGACGCGGCCAGCGAGGCCGACGGGATCGACCGTTCGATCACGGTGGAAGAGACCAGGCAGTATTACCAGCACCTGACCAACTGCGATCCGCTCACCGACGTGCTCGTCGCCGAGGACCCCACCGGCATCGTCGGGTACTCCCGGGTCACCTGGCGGGTGGAAACGGCCACGAACATGCGGGCCATGGAGCAGTTCGGCTGGATCGATCCCCGGGCACGCGGCCGCGGTCTCGGCACGGCGATGCTCGAGTGGTGTGAGGATCGGCTGCGCGAGATCGCCGGGGGTACGCCGCATGACGGACCCACCGAGTTCCGGTCCTGGTACGACGAGCGGGAGACCGAGAAGCAGGCCCTTCTCACCGACCACGGCTACTCGGTGTCGGAGGTGGATGCCGAGATGACCCGCTCGCTCGACGAGCCGATCCCGGATCGTCCGTTGCCGGATGGCCTGCGCATCGTGCCCAAGACCATCGACGATGCCCGTGAGGTCTTCGACGCCGATACCGAAGCCTTCCGAGACCACGTCGGGTTCGCCGAGGCATCGGAGGAGGACTACCAGGACTTCCTCACCGGCCACTACAGCAAGAACCCGTCCTTGTGGAAGGTCGCCGAGGACGGCGAGGGCATTGCGGGCATGGTGCTCAACTACGTCGACGAAGCCCACAACGATAAGTTCGGTCGCCGCCGCGGCATCACCGAGTCGATCTCCACTCAGCGGCGTTGGCGTGGCAAGGGACTCGCCAAGGCGCTGATCGCGGAGAGCATGCGGATGTTCAAGGACATTGGGATGACCGAGGTGGCGCTGGGGGTTCACACGACGAACCCCACCGGGGCGTTCCAGCTGTACCAGGGACTCGGCTACGAAGTGGTCGCCCGGTCGTACGCGGTTCGCAAGCCGTTCGACTGATCAGCCGCCGAACGCCCAGTCCGTCACTCGCTGCCGCTCCTCATCGGTCATCGCGGTGATGTTGCCCAGTGGCATGAACCCGTTGTCGACCACCCGGCCGATGGTGATGGCGAACGGTAGGGCGTCCTCCTTGGTGTCGAACACGATCCCCTTGGGCGCTTCAGTGAAGCCCGCCTGAGTGGTGGTGCGAGAGTGGCACGAGGCGCACCGAGCGTCGATGATGGACATGATCTCGTCGGGGACCTCGGTGGGCGGGTCGCCGCCCTGCTGGGGCACGGTGACGACGGCGAGGGCGATCATCCCGGCTACCGCCGCCGGCAGGATCCACACGTTGAGGTGCCCCTGGCCCCGCAGGTTGAACCAGTGGCGCACCAGGGCCCCGATCACGCTGAGTGCCGCCAGCAGCCCCCAGTTCCACTCGCTGCCGAAGGTCATCGGAAAGTGGATGCTCACCATGATGAACACCACCGGCAGCGTCAGGTAGTTGTTGTGCAGAGAGCGTCGGGCGGCGTCCTTGAGGGGTTTCGGGTCAGGGGTCTCGCCGCGGGTCATGGCGTCGACCATCCGGCGCTGCGCCGGGATGATGTCGGCGAACACGTTGGCCGTCATCAGGGTTCCGAGTACCGCTCCGACGTGGATGTAGGCGGCCCGGCCGGTGAGGATCTGCGAGAAGCCGTAGGCCAGGGCGCCGACGGCGACCACGCCTATCGCGGCTAGCAACCCTGGCCGGGTGCCGAGCGGACTCTTACACAGCAGGTCATATACGAACCATGCGACGAGCATCGACCCGATACCGATCCCGATCAGCGCCAGGCGGGACAGGTCGGCGCGTGACGGATCGACGGAGGTGCCGATCGGCCCGAGCCAGTAGACGAGGGCGAGCAGGGCGAACCCGCTCAGCCAGGTGGCATACGCCTCCCACTTGAACCAGTGCAGCTTCGCGGGTAGCGACTCCGGGGCGACCTCGTACTTGAGCACCCGGTAGAAGCCGCCGCCGTGTACGGACCACAGCTCGCCGGCTACCCCCTCATCGCCCGACTCGGGTTTGCGGATGTGGTTGTTGAGCCAGTTGAAGTAGAAGGAGGTCCCGATCCAGGCGATGCCGACGATCACGTGCGTCCACCGGATGGCGAGATCCAGCCACTGGTGGGCGTGCCCGTCGAACACTCAGGAACCCCGATAGGTGCTGTAGCCGAACGGGCTCAAAAGGAGCGGCACGTGGTGATGCTCGGCCACGTCGGTCACCCGGAATTCGATCGTCACCTCCGGGAAGAAGGCGGCATCGCCGTGATAGGCGCCGGTGTCGAAGCGGATCCGATAGGTGCCCTCGGCCAGCATGCTGCCGTCGGAGAGGAGGGCGCGCCCGTCGGCGTCGGTCGCGGTTTCCACGAGGGTGATGATGGCGCTGTCGTCACGGAACTCGAGGGTCACCGGTACGCCCGCAGCAGGACGACCCGCAGCAGTGTCGAGTACATGAGTCGTGATGCCAGCCATGGCAAAAGAGGCTAGTGAGGAACGCTCAACGCTGAACGCTCAACGCAAGACCCGACGGCCTCTGGCGTTGAGCGTTACGCGTTGAGCGTGCCGCCTCCGAGCATCTTCCGCAGCCTCAGGTTTGTGATCCTTGCCTGTTCGGTGGCGGCCATGCCCAGTTCGGTGAGTTCGTCGTTGGCGAGGCGCTCGCGGCACAGGGCGAGCATCTCCTCGCCGGTCTTGCCACTGGCAAACACGATGAACGTGTATCCGAAGCGGTCCTCGTACGCCTCGTTGGCTTCTGCGAGCGCCGTAGCCAGCTCGCTGTCGTCACCTACGGCCGACTGTTCGTCACGGGACCAGGCCGTGTGGGTGTCGTTGCCGGCCCACCGCTCACCGATCTTCGGATGGGAGGCGAAGGCCTCCATCCAGTCCTCTGAGGTCAGTTCCCACCACTGCTCCTCGGCGTCGGCGAGCAAGTGGGCGAGTTCCTGATAGGGCCGCCCCTCGGTCATCGCCGCGGCCCACGCCGTCGAGGCGCAGCAGTCGAGGAACGCCGCGGTGGCGTCGCCGGGATCGGCGCGGTTCAGGTCAGCGATATCCACGGAGCGTCACTGGTGCCGTGCGCCCGGAAGCGGGCGACTCCACCGTCCGGATAGATGTCGAGTCTGAGGTGGGTGAACGGCCCGGCCACCGCCAGCTCCGAGAAGCGATGGCGACGGTGCGGCTGGAGCGGCGTCTCGGGCAGGAGCGTCGCCCAGTCGGCGAATCGCAGGTCGTCGAGGGAGGCGTCGGGAGCATCGATCCCCTCGACCTGGGCCGAGCCCGGGGCGTTGCCCTTGAAGTGGGTGGTGTCGATCTCCACCCGCGACACCGTACCCCGGCCGGCGAGGCGGATCACCGCCCAGTCGTTGCCTTCCCCCCGGCGTCGCTTGGTCTCCCAGCCATCCCACATGCCCCTCGGCTTCCCGCCCACGAGCATCCGGTTGGGTGACGAGTAGTGACGGTCGGAGCAGTCGATGGCGCGGCCACCGCTGTGCAGGGCGGCGAGGTCGACCTCGGTCCTGCCGTCGAGCAGACCCGTCGGGGGGACCGGCTCGCCGAGCAGTCGAAGTCGAGCGACCCCGCCATCGGGGAAGATCACCAGGCGGGCATGGGAGGTGGGCGCGTCGTGGTCCGGTATTGGCACGTCGTTGACGGTGTCGCCGTCGAGCAGGTGCCGTTCCACGAGGGTCTCCCAGCGCTGAGCGTCTCGGGCCAGTTCGACCAGGTCGGGCCTTCCCGGCAGGTCGATCCGCTCGATGGAGCAGGCATCGGGGTAGTTGCCGGTGAAAAACGAAGTGTCGACGACCGCGTGGCGGATGATCCCGCGCACTCCGAGCCGGACGATCGCCCAGTCGTGGCCGGCCTCACGGCGTCGCCGCGTCTCCCACCCGTCCATCCACTTTCCCCGGTTGGTGTACTCACCGGGTTTCCACACCGGGAGAGCGTCGCTGACGAGATTCTCCTTGGGGGCGAAAAAGTCGTCGTTGGCGGCAACCACCTGCCCGCCCACCCGGTCGGAGGCGAGGTCGACCAGCATGTCGAAGCGTTCGTCCATCACCTGCTCCTCAGGAGTCGTCCGGGCCGGGCAGCCTCGTCGGCACCGGGACCGTAGACCATGGTGCCGCGGACGTAGGTGCTGTGTACCACCCCGGACAGCTCCCTGCCGTGATACGGCGTGTGGGGGTGGCGCTGCCGCAGGGTCGCGGCGTCGACGGTGAACCGTTGGTCTGGATCCCACACGGCGAGATCGGCTCGCATCCCCGGCTCGATGCGGCCGGTGCGGAGGCCGACGAACCGCGCCGGTGCCGCACACAGCCACTCGACGATGTCGGCGATGTCGTGCCCGCGGCGGCGAGCCTCGGTCCACATTGCGGGGAGTCGCAGTTCCAGCGAGGCGATGCCGCCCCATGCCCGGTCGAACCCGCCCACTTTGAGGTCGCCCGGGCACGGCGAGTGGTCCGAAACCACCAGGTCGATGATCCCCGAGCCGAGCGCCGACCACAGCGCATCCTGATTGGCGCGGTCGCGGATGGGCGGCGCGCACTTCCACGAGGCATCGTCAGGAGCCTCGCCAGCGTCGAGGGTGAGGTAATGGGGGCAGGTCTCGACGGTGAGGGGGAGTGCGTCGACTCGGGCGCGGGCGAGTGAGTCGATGGCCGCGGCGGCGGAGAGGTGGAGCACGTGAGCCGGCGAACCGGTGGAGGCGACGGCGGCGATGAGCACCTCGATGGCCTCCACCTCGGCGGCGGGCGGTCGTGATGCCAGGTAGGAGGCGTAGTCGGGTCCGGCCTCCGGGGCCCGATTGAGTACGGTCGGGGATTCGGCGTGGACGATCAGCGGGAGCCCGGTGCGGCCTGTGGCCTCCAGGGCCCGGGGCAGCTGGTCGATGCCGATGTTGGGGAACTCGTCGACACCCGACGGCGACAGGAAGGCCTTGAAGCCGAACACCCCGGCCTCGGCGAGGGCAGGGACCTGGGCCTCACTGCCCGGGATGAGTCCGCCCCAGAAACCCACGTCGACCCGGATCTGTGGCGCGGCAGCAGCCCGCTTCTGGTCGAGGGCATCGGGCGTGACGGTCGGCGGGATCGAGTTGAGCGGCATGTCGACGATGACGGCGACCCCGCCGGCGGCTGCGGCATCGGTGGCGGTGGCGAACCCCTCCCACTCGGTCCGGCCCGGCTCGTTGACGTGGACATGGGTGTCGACGAGGGCGGGCATGACCACGAGGTCACCGTGGTCGTCAACCGGCCCGGCTGGCGGTCGCTCGGCAACGCCGACGATGAGCCCATCCTCGACGATCACCACCGCCGGTCGCAGACCACCGTCGACGAAGACCCGGGAGCTGGTGATGGCGCGGCGGGACATTGATGGTCATTGTGGTGCATCAATGCGCAGAAAACGCTCAACGCTCAACGCTCAACGCTCAACGCAAGACTCGACGACCTCTGGCGTTGAGCGTTGAGCGTTGACGGTCTCCGTCAGCTACACGGGAGCCTTGTCGCCCACGCGGCGAGTTCGTCCACTCGCTGGCTTGCCTCGAGCAGTCTCTCGGCTGGCAGGTCGCCTGCGATCACGGCGCGCATGATCGCCGCAACCACTTCCTCGACGACCTCGGGGTCTTCGAGGAGCAGCAGGTCGGCGCCGGCTTCGAGGGCCATGAGGGCGATCTCTCCCGCGTCGCCCAGTTCTTCGAGCGCAGTCATCGACAGGGCATCGGTGATGGCGACGCCGCCGAAGGAGAACTCGTCGCGCAGGATGCGATACACCGGAGCCGACAGCGACGCCGGACGCAGGGCGTCGAGCGCCGGGTACACCGGATGGCCCACCAGCACCGCCGGTGCGCCGGCGGCGAAGGCGTCGACGAACGGCGGCCAGTCGATCCGCTCCAGATCGATCCGCTCGGAGAAGATGACCGAGGTTTCGTAGTGCGGGTCGGTCTCGGAGCCGCCATGGCCGGGGAAATGCTTGGGTACGGGAACCACACCCGCTTCGAGCAGACCGGTGACGAAGGCGGCTCCGATGGCGCCGACGAGGACGGGGTCGTCGCCCAGGTGCCGCGTGCGTAGTGACGGGTTGTCGATGGCGACCACGTCGATGACCGGCGCCAGGTCCACGTTGATGCCGAAGGCGAGCATCTCGGCGCCTAGTGTCACCGCCGCCGCGTGGATCTCGTCGAGCGTCATCTCCAGCGCCTCTTCCGGGAGGGGCAGCGGGGTGACCATGTCGTCGGTGAGGCGTCTGACGATCGGGGAGAACTCCTGGTCGATGGCGATCAGCGCGGGCCCGTCGACGGCGCAGGCGATGTCGTTGGTGAGGGCGCGGAGTTGGTCCAGGTCCTCGATATTCGGTTTGAACAGGATCATCGCCCTCCCGCCGCGCTCCAGGTGCTGTCGTTCGAGGAAGCCGAGGGCGAGGTCCTCCGGGGTGGTCATCAGGATGCTGCGAGCGAGGCGTTCGATCTCTGGCGCGGTCAGACCGGGCGGGAGCGTCGTGGTGCTCGTGGTGGTGGCGACCAGGCTGGAGGTGGTGGTGGGAGCGGGCGGAGCCGAGGTGGCGGTCGTCGTGCTGTGGTTGGCTGCCGGGGCGGTGCAGGCAGTGACGACGAGGGCGGCGGTGAGCAGCGGCCGGTGGCGCCGGTTCAGAGCGGTGACCCGTAGCTGTGGGGTTCCAGCCCGTCCTCGTCCTGTACGCGGCGGACCAGATCCATGTACCGGGTGACGCCGAGCAGTTGGCGGTCGAGTAGCGCCCCGAGGTGCTCGGTGGCGTAGGCGGTGGCCTCCTCCAGGTAGCGGGACGGGTCGTCGGCCCGGTCCAGGTACAGCATGCGCGTCCAGTACGAATTGATGACGAGGGTCTGGAACGCCTGGATGGTGCTGTTGCGTTCGAGCGCGGCCAGCGGACGCATGTAGAACAGCACGGCGAACAGGAGGATCGACGCGCCGGCGAGTGCCGCCACCACGCCCGCCCGGGGCCACTCGAAGCCGGATTCGGGCACCGCCACCGCCACCCGCACAGCAGCGATCATCGCCCCGAGGGCGACGAGGAACACGACGAGGAAGACCCACTTCATCGTGGTGAAGGCGAACCGATGGCTTCGGGCGGCGGTGGCGAAGTCGTCCCGATTGGCAGTGATGATCTCGCGGGCGAGGGCGTCGATGGTCGCGGCCGGGGGCTGAGTGTCTGCTGCCTCTGATGCGCTCATCCGGACCTCATCGGGTGCCTGGCGCAATGTAGTGGACCACTAGTTGGGAGGCACCGTCGAGTCGGCGAGACGCTGCAGGCTGCTCGACACGGTCACCGGCCAGTCGTCGACGGTGCGAGGCTCCAGGCTGGTCGCCTCGTTTGGTAGGGCGTCGATGGCGTCGAGCGCCCGCTGGCGGATCTCGGCGAGCGGCGGGGCCGCCGCCACCCGCTCCCCGGCGACCATCGCCGGTTGCAGCAGCGGCACGTGGCCGTCGAACGTCTCGTCGGCCAGGGCGAGGACGTCGCCGTCCGGCCCCCGGAACACTTGCTTGATCCCGGGGAGGGTCACCTTGCCGAGTGAGGCCTTGTAGCGGGGGGTCCCGCGGTCGTCCACCAGCTTGTAGACGATGTCGAGGCTGGGGGCGTCGTCGCTGGTGACCATCGACGTGCCGATGCCGAATCCATCGATGGGGGCACCACCGTCGACGAGTCTCGCCACCTCGTGCTCGTCGAGGCCGCTGGAGGCGATGATCCCGACCTCGGTGTGCCCGGCGTCGTCGAGCACCTGCCGCACCCGGACGGCCAGGTCGCCGAGGTCCCCCGAGTCGAGCCGGACGGCACGCACCGTGATGTCCTCGCTGGCCAGGTCGGTGATCACCTTGGCGGCGATGCGGGCCCCGGCGACGGTGTCGTAGGTGTCGATGAGGAACACGATGTCGTCATCGGCAAAGGTGCGGGCGAAGGATCGGAAGGCCGATTCCTCATCGGGGTGAGCCAGGACGAAGGAATGAGCCATGGTGCCGGTGATCGGGATCCCGTAGGCGGTCCCGGCCAGCACCAGCGACGAGGCGACCGCTCCGCCGATGTAGGACGCCCGTGCCGCTTTGAGGGCGGCGTCGGCTCCGTGGGCGCGGCGGGACCCGAAGTCGACGAAGCGGCGCCCCCGCGCCGCCAGATACATCCGCGCCGCCTTCGAGGCGATCATGGTCTGGAAGCCAAGGGCGTTGAGCAGGAACGTCTCCACCAGCTGAGCGTGGATGACCGGAGCGGTGACCCGCATCAGCGGCTCGGACGGGTAGGCGATGGTCCCTTCCGGCATGGCGTGGACCGTCCCGGCAAAACCGAAGTCCGCCAGGTAGTCCAGGAAGTCGGCGCTGAAGGTGCGTTCCGAGTCCAGGTAGCGCAGGGCCTCGGGGGTGAAGCGAAGCCGCTCCAGGTAGGTGAGGGCGGTATCGAGCCCGGCCACCACCATGAACCGGCGCTGGGGCGGCAGCCCGCGGACCCACAGCTCGAAGGTCACCTCGTGGTCGAAGCCGTCCTGCAGGTAGGCGGCGGCCATGGTGAGCTCATACAGGTCGGTGAGCAGTGACGCGTTGTCGTCGTCGACCCAGGCCACGGTCAAGCGACCCGAACTCCGGAGGCGACCATCACGGCCTTGGCGGTTTCGCCGTCCCCGGCTTCCAACTCCACGGCGCGCACCGCCTCGTCGATGACGGTGGTCTCGTAGCCGAGGCGGGCACTGTCGAGGGCGGTCTCCTTGACGCAGTAGTCGGTGGCCAGGCCGACGACGATCACTCGCTCGATGCCCACCTCGATGAGGATCTCGTCGAGGCCGGTCGATGTCACCGCCTCGGGGTCGAGGGGATCGCGCATGGAGAAGGCTGAGTAGCCGTCCTCGCCGTTGGACCCCTTGCGGATGCGGGCGGCGTCTTCGAGCACCAGCAGATCGGCGTGCAACTCGGCGCCCCAGGTGTCCTCAACCCCGTGAACCGGCCAGGTACCGCCATCCTTGGCGAAGTGCGGGGTGGTCTCGGGGTGCCAGTCCTGGGAGTAGACGACCAGAGCCCCGGCCTCGGTGGCGGCGGTTATGTGCTCGTTGATGGTGCTGATCACCTGATCGCCCTCATGGACGAAGAGGCTCCCGTCCGGGTGGGCGAAGTCGTTCTGGACGTCGACGACGATGAGCGCGGTGCGTCCGTCGTAGTTCATGCCAGGGCCTCTCGAATCAGCTGGGCGGTCTCGCCAAGCCTATCGGCCGCCGCCGAGTCGCCGGACGGGAAGGGGATGGGTCCCTCCAGGTTCGACGGGATCAGGTGGATGTGGGCGTGGGGTACTTCGTCGCCGATGACGAAGGTGTAGATCCGCTCGCATCCCATGGCGTCGCGCAGTGTCGTTCCGATGGTGCGCGCCACCGACCACAGATGGGCGTACTCGTCCTCCGGCAGGTCGAACAGTTGGTCCACCTCGAGACGCGGGATGACCAGCGTGTGGCCCTCGGCGCGCGGGTTGATGTCGAGGATGGCGAACACCCGATCGTCCTCATAGACGATGTGACCGGGTATCTCCCCGCCAGCGATCCGGCTGAAGATGGACATGGAGAGCCAGGATAGAGATGAGGTACGAGGGGCGAGACAACGGAGAAGACGCCCAACGCTTAACGCTCAACGCCAGAGGTCTTCGGGCCTTGCGTTGAGCGTTAAGCGTTGAACGTCTGTCCGGACCCGACAAGCTTGAGCCAAGCGTTACCCGAGCGTGACCCCCAACCCCTTTGCCTCCGCCGCTTCGAGCGCCGCCATGCCGGCGGCGACGTCCTGGCTGGCGATGCCTACCGACTTGAAGAAGGTGATCTCGTCGGCGGTGGTGCGTCCCTTCTCGCGACCGTGGATGAGGTCGGCCATCGTGGTCGACGGATCGACGCCCGCCTGGAGGAGGTCTCCGGCTTCGGCGAGTGCGGCCTCGATGTCGTCGACCACCACCCGGGCCGCTCGCACAGTGTCGGGGGGTATCTCGCACATCTCAGGGGTGAAAGCGCCGACAGCGTTGATGTGGGTGCCCTGTCTGACCGCATCGGCGGCGAACAGCGGCTCTCGGGACGGTGTGGCCGTCGACACCACATCCGCATCCGACACGGCATCGGCGGCTCTATCGACGGCGGTACCGCCGATCCGCTCGGCGAGGGCTGCGGCATTGGCGCGGCTCCGGCTCCACACGAGCACGTCGTGAATCGGACGCACCTCCTTGACCGCCATCACCTGGTCGTAGGCCATCGCCCCGGCACCGAGCATCGCCATCGTCCGGCTGTCGGGCCGGGCGAGATACCGGGTGGCAAGCCCGGCGCCAGCCGCGGTCCGGATGGCTGTGAGGGTCGGCCCATCGACGAGTCCCCGGCAGGCGCCTTCGTCGTCGAACACGGCAACAATGCCAAACGGCTTGCCGGGGACGGTGGACACCACCTTGACCCCGGTTGACGACCCTACCCGCCCCGACATGAAGAGCGCTACCCCCAAGAGGGTGCGCAGCGGCGTTTCTCGATCGTCGGAGAAGGCGGAGACCATCGCCTCGATGGCGGCGGACATCGACAGGGCTTCACGGGTCGCTTTGGCGTCGAGGTAGCGCATACGGGGACGCTACCCCGCGCCGAGTCCCGGCTCTTGCGTAAGGGGGTGGTAATCGGGGCGCGTCCTGTGACACAGTCGGCTTCACCTGCGATGGCTGAGCGAGTAGCCTTACTAATCACAATATGTAAGGAGACGAGTTGGACTCCGTGGCGAAGATCACATCGAAGGGCCAGGTGACGGTTCCAAAGGCAGTGCGTGACGCCTTGGGGATCGAACGAGGCGACACCATTGTCTTCCGGGTTGAGGGCAACCGTGCGGTCGTGGCCAAGACACCGCATTTCCTCGACCTTGCCGGGGCGATCGGCGTGCCTGCCGCAAAGCGCAACGTCGCCTGGGACGAGGTGCTGCGACAGACGAGGACGGATCGGGCGAAGACGCGCCGGTGACCGCGTTCGTGGACACGAACATCTTGATCCGCCACCTAACGGGCGATCCACCGGAAGCGGCCGCCCGAGCGACCGCGTACCTGCGGAGCAGCCCGACGCTGCTGCTGACCGATGTGGTCGCCGCCGAAACGATCTTCGTCTTGGAGTCTTACTACGAGGCGCCGCGGAACCAGGTTGCCAACGCGTTGCGCTCGCTGCTGGCGTTCGAGACGGTGCTGTGCGTCGATACAGCACTGCTGCTGCGTGCCGTCGAGGTGTACGAGACCGACCGCATCGATTTTGCCGAGGCGTACCTGGTGGCATGCGCTGAGACCACCGGAGTAAGCCGCATCCTCTCGTTCGATCGATCCCTGGATCGAGTCGGCACGGTCACCCGCGTGGAGCCGTAGCGGCAGCCGTCCGAGGGGTGGTTGGTCCGTGGTCCTATTCTTGATCCTTCGCGTTCCGGTCTTGGGCGCATTCTTAGTGGGCGATAGCGGCACCTCACCGCGGCCCGTCAGCGTGGCAGTACTGTCCAGGGTTGACAGGCCTGGTAGTCGATCAGGCCGAGAATGTCGTCTCGCGTCGGCGCCGACTCGGTGAGCACTCCCAGGTCGCGGAGGCACCGTTCCGCCTCGGCGTACCACAGTGCAAGGTCCGACTCTGTCGGCGCCCGGATGTCGTGCCACCGGCGATACACCGGGTCAAGGAGCCGGGCCTGGCAGTCGTCGGCGATGGCCAAGTGGTGCGCCTCTTCCTCAGAGCTCGTGCATTCCGGAACCCGCATCCCGTAGGTGAGGAACTCGCGGGGGTGGTATCCCGGGATCACGATGAGGCCAGTTCTCAGATCATCTGCGTGGAACGGGCCGTCCACCCTGAACACTGTGTGTGTCTCCACGCACGCGATTGTGTTGAGAACCGCACGTTCGTAGTCGGCGAAGGTCACGTGTTCGGGGTTGTCAACTCTGGGCGGGAGCAGATCGTCGAATCTCGAGTCCGGCGAGTCGTCGAAGCTTGAGGGCACGTAGTTGTTCGTGGCAACAGTCTCAGAGGTTGGCCCCGGGACCGACGGGTCCGCCGTTCGGTCCGGCGGGGGTGGGGCGGTCTCAGAACACGCCCCTATGAGGGTGACCGCCACCGCAACGGCCGCTATCGCCGTGCGTCCGCCGTACCGGTACGCGGGGTCGTTCAGCCTCTCTTGTGGACTCCCTCTCACCTCGACCTCCGAGCGGTGCAGGTCTCGGCAGGCACCCTCGTCGTCGAACACCGCTACGACACTGCACGGCTTTCCGGGGACGGTTGACACCACCTCGATGCCGGTCGAAGAGCCGACCCTCGCCGAAATGAACAGCGATGACCCGAGCAGGTTCCGCAACGGCGTCTCGCGGTCGTCGGAGAGAGCCGGCACCATCGCCTCGATCGCCGCAGACATCGACAGGGCTTCACGGGTGACGTCAGCGTCGAGGTAGCGCATCGTGGAACGCTACCCAACGGGCCGCGTGCCTCGGCGGCCATTCGGTAACCCGCTAGGCGGATCGAGCTTCCCCCGTTGGGCCAGCGACCGCGCGCAAAGAAGGAGCTCTCCGTCTTGCGTATCGGGTTGTGAGCACCCACCGAGCGTGAGAGCGCAGCGGCGGGAAGATGAGGGACCAGAGATCGTCTCGGGTCCACCTGTCACTCCAGCCTCACTCTGGTCCAGGGGAACGAATCAGTGAGGCTGTTGCGCGCACAAGCATTGTCAGCGGCTTGGGTCGCCACGATGCTCCCCTCCTTGAAGCGTGCCGGGAGCGGATTGTGTTGACAGATGCAGGGGGGGGGGCTATCCTGATTATGGGCGTGTGACCGAAAGGAGAACATGCATGCATGCAAGGACTGCTGATCGGACGACGATTCTGATCGTCATCTTGGTGGCGACACTTGTATTGGGTGTCGCCTTTTGGGCGGCGCCGGATGCCGGAGCCTCGGGGAGCCACGGACAGACTTGGAGCTTTACCCAGAGCGGGGTCGTGGCGAAGTTTCGTGGCTATCACTACAACAGCGCGTACGACCAGCCGGGCGCATGGACAACCAACATCGACACGACTTGTTACGAGGCTGTGCGGTTGACTCACTCTCAGGCACAACTGGGCTGGTACTACGGGTATCCGACGGCCTACTCCGCCATGGGTCCGGTTGGTGCCGTGACGGTTTCGAGCCTACATCGCGGGTGGCACTGTTTGAACGACGCAACAGCTACGTACACCCTCAACTGACTTGGGAAGCGAGTAGGTGATGGGATATCGCCACTGGTTGGCGTTCACCGTGGTCGTGCTGCTGGCGGGTTGCGGTGGTTCACCTGCTCCCGCAGTCTCTCCTATCTCGTCGATCCCGTTCGATGAGATCAGGTCGCCCCATTTCATCGGACCGGATGCCCTCGATCCGGGCCCGGATAGGGGTGGCCGCGCGCTCAAGAGCGAGGTCTTTGCGGATGGTGTGGTCAGGTTCGACGAGTACGAGCGTGCAATGGACGCATACGCGCAGTGCGTCCGCGAGGAGGGGTTCCCGGTGGATGGTCCGTCGGTGCAGAGTCCACAGGTGGGTGCCCTTATCGCGCCGGGTGAGGACCCCGGCGATCTGCTCATCGTATCGTTCCCTGGTGTGTTCGACGCCTCGGAGTCGGAGCGCTTGTCACTGGCCGACATTCGGTGCCAGGAGGAATGGCGGTATGCGATCGAATTCGTGTGGCGCGAGCAGAACCGAGCAACCGGGGAGGACCTGCAGCGCTGGTTGGATAGGGCGTGGGAGTGTGCTCGGCTGCGGGGCTTCCCGCTGTCGGATCCGCCCACGGAGATCGAGGCCGTCATGTCGGCCCACGACGGGTTCGCCGGTGATGGCTGCGTGCCCTGGGAGTGAGGGTAGTCGTCGTGGGAGTGGACCTACCGGGAGCCGCTCCACGTAGCTGCTCGAGCCATCTGTAAAGTCTTGGCCATGACTCGTAGTCGGCTCGTTGCTCTCGTCGCTGTGCTTCTCGTGCTCGTCCCGGCGGCGGTCCTGGTGTGGGTTCGGCTCGGGGTGGAGGATCGCCTTGCCGGTCTGCACCAGGCCGCCCCGCCATTGGAGACGGTGGCGACGTTTCGTGAGGATGTTGGCCGTCAGCCGGTGAATGTGTCGGTGGTGTGGGGCGAGCCGCGGGTGGTGGTGGCGCCGTCGTGGTTCGGGTTGGTGACGGGGGTGATGGTTTCGGCGGGTGATGTGGTGGGTGATGGTGACTCGGTGGTCGTGGTGGATGGGGTGCGTCGGATGGCGGTGGCGTCGTCGGCGCCGTTCTATCGCCGGTTGGCTTCGGGGGATCGTGGCGACGATGTGGTGATGCTCGAAGAGGCGCTGGTGCGTCTCGGGTATCTGGCGACGGCGGGTGATGGGGTGGTTCGTCAGTCGATGCTGACGGCGGTGCGGGCGTTGGCTGTGGATTTGGGTGTGGTGGGGACGGTGTCGGGGTTCGATCCGGGGTGGCTGGTGTGGCTATCCGAGGACGGGTTCGAGGTGGCCGAGGTGGCGGTTGTCGTGGGGATGTCGGCCCCGGGCCAGGGCGCGCCGCTGCTGCACGGTCCGCGCCGCATTGCTGAGATCACGGTGGCGTCGTTCGACGGTGCCAGTGTGTCGTTGCCGGGGTCGTGGGAGATGGAGGTTGGCGGCGTGGTGGTGGGTTTGGAGGACGGTGTCCCGGACCCGGCTGGTGTGTTGATGCTGTCGGCGGCGTTGGATCCGCTGACCGACGTGGTGTCCGGGGTGGTGCGCCTCTCGGTGCCGCGGGTGGTGATGGATGTCCCAGCGGCGGCCGTGGTGTCGGGTGGCGACGGGTTGGTGTGTGTGTATGTGCCCGACGGTGACGGGTTTGTTGCGGTGCCGGTGGTGTTGGGGTCGGGTCGGGCGGGGACGGTCGAGGTGGTGTCGGGTCTGGCGGACGGCGACGTGGTGTTGGCTAACCCTGCCGATGTGCTGGCAGCGCCGGCATGTCGCTGATCGCCGAAGAGGTCAGCCATGCGTATCGGCCCGGCGAGTGGGTGCTGTCGGGGGTGAGCCTCAAGGTGGGGGCGGGCGAGTCGGTGGCGCTGCTCGGTCCGTCGGGGTCGGGCAAGACGACGCTGCTGTCGATCTTGGGTTTGTTACAGACACCGACCCACGGTCGTCTCGTGATCGACGGGGAGGCGCGGTCGCCGCGGCGAGCGGGGCGGCTTCGGTCGGAGATGTTCGCCTGGGTGTTCCAGACGGTGAACACGCTGCGCCGCCGTACTGCCTTGGACAACGCCGCGGTGGGGCTGTTGGCGCGGGGGGTGGGTCGTGGAGAGTCGAGCCGACTCGCCGCCGAGGCGCTGGCTGCGGTGGGTCTCGGCGAGATGGGCGCGGTGCCGGTGGAGCGGCTGTCGGGCGGTGAGCTGCAGCGGGTGTGTATTGCGAGGGCGGTGGCGGCGCGGCCACGGTTCCTGCTGGCGGACGAACCGACCGGCCAGTTGGACCGCTCCACGTCGGATCGGGTCCTCGACGCGTTGTGGGCGGCACGACTACCCGAGACGGCGCTGGTGATCGCTACCCATGACCTCGACGCCGCTAGTCGTTGCGATCGGGTGATCCGGTTGGTGGATGGGCGGGTGGTGGCAGCATGACCGGCTGGCGGCTGCGTGACGCGGTTGGTGAGGCGTGGCGGTCGGTGACCGCCGCGGTGTGGCGCACCGTGATGCTCATGTTGGTGATGGCGGGCATGGTCGGGGCGCTGGCGTGGTCGGAGTTGGCGACCACCGACCATGTGCTTGCCTTCCAGCGAGGTTTCGATGACCGCGGCGGGTGGGTGGTGGTGGCATCTGCGACCCGTGGCGATCTCCCCGCGGACCGGTGTGTGTCGATCGCGTCGCAGCGTGGTGTGGTCTCGGCTGGGGCGATGACTCCGGGGCCGACGGTGCAGACCGCGGCGGCGCCGGGCACCCTGTTCCAGAGCGCATCGGCGACGGTGGGTGCGATCCAGCAGTGGGCGGCGTCGGCCCCGTCGTCGGCCGACCTTGCTGACGGGATCGTGGTTGGTTCCGCCGCCGCCAACGAGTTGGGCCTGGCTCCGGGGATGATCGTGACCGTGGACGTGGTCGGTGGGGACCAGCGGGTCGCTGCTGTGATCGATACTGAGGACCGCAACCCGTTTGTGGCCCGGTGGCTCATCCAGGTGGCGCCACCTGTCGGTGCCGCCAACCAGTGCTGGGTCGAGTTCGAACCCGGCACCGTCCCCGCCGGGCTGGGGGTGATGGAGGCCGTGTTCGCCGACCTGCGGCCCAACCTGGAGGTTCGCCGGTGGATCCGTCTCGACGACTTTTCCCGCGACCCGGTCGCTGAACTCGCCAATCGTCCCCAACGCCAAGCTTGGATACCCATAGGCATCGCCGCCGCCGTCTTGGTATGGGTGATCGTGTGGGCCCGCACCGCCGAGATCGGCCTCTACCGAGCCGTCGGCACCCGCACCTCCACCCTGTGGCTCTTCGGCCAGTTCGAGGCGGTGTTCGTGCTCGTCCCCGCAGCCGCCGCCGGCTACCTATGGGCAGTGGCCGCGCACGCCGCCACGGCCGATCGCCAGCCCGGCCTAGACCAACTCCTCATCGCCGCCCGTACCAGCCTCTCGGCCACACTCCTCGCCCTCATCGTCGCCCCCCTGGCCTGGGCCTGGTCAGGCCGAGGGCAAATCGCCGCCCAGCTCAAAGACCGATAATGCCTGTTGACATGGCAGAAAGAAGGAGGAATCTCCTGATTATGGGCGTCTGACCGAAAGGAGCACGCGATGCGTGTGGGAACGATCAGTCGGATGAGAAGGGGTGCGGCCGCGGCTGCGGCGCTGGCGCTGCTCGTCGTGGCGATTGGGTTCGTGCCACCGGCAGACGCCTCAGGAAGCCACGGTCAGAACTGGAGTTTCACCCAGGGAGGGATCGTCGGAACGTTCAGGGGGTACCACTACAACAGTGCGTACGACAACCCGGTGGCATACACCACTAACGTTCAATACACGTGCTACCAGGGGGTCAGGCTCACTCACAGTCAGTCGCAGATGGGGTGGAAGTACTCGGTTTATCCGCACACGTATGTCGACCAATATGGTCCCGTGTTCACGACCACGGTGTCGAGCCTGCATTACTCGCAGCACTGTTGGAACCTTGCCGGACTCACGCGGACGCTCAACTGACTGCGGATCCGACGCATGCGAGTCCGCCACTTGAGGAGGGGTAGAGAGTGGTCGCGCTGACGGCTCGGTCCGCCATTGTCGCCTTGCTCCTCGCTGCCTGCGCGGGATCGCCACAGGTGTCGCCGATCTCTTCAACCCCGTTCGATGAGATACGGATTCCCCAGTTCACGGGCCCCGGGGCGTTGGATCCAGGTCCGGAGATGGGCGGACGTGCCTTGAAAGACGAGGTATTCGCGGACGGGATGGTCACGTTTGACGAATACGAGCGCGCCATGAATGCGTACGCGCAGTGCGTCCGCGACGAAGGGTTTGAGGTGGATGGCCCATTTGTGCAAAGTCCCCAGGTCGGGTACGCGTTGTCGCCGGGTGAGGATCCACGCAACCTTCTCATCGTTTCGTTTCCGGGGATTGACTCCGAACCGAAACGTGCACGCAATAGCGAGGTGGACCTGCGGTGTCAGGAGCAGTGGTCGTTCGCGATCGAGACCGTGTGGCGGGAACAGAACGCCGCGACAGGTGCCGAGCTGGAGGCGTGGCTGGAGAGAGCTTGGGAGTGCGCCCGCCAGCGGGGGACATTGCTGTCAGATCCGCCCACTCTGGACGAGGCCATGCGATCTGCCAATGCTGGTTTCGTAGGCGACGGCTGCGTGCCGTGGGAGTGAGACCGATTCGAAGGCAGCCTCTTCGCTAGCGGTCTGCGACGTCATCGTCGCCCCCCTCGCCTGGGCCTGGTCAGGCCGAGGCAAAATCGCCGCGCAGCTGAAGGACCGGTGAGGGGGTGGAAAGGTTTCTCGTGACAGTTATAGGGGGGGCTAGCCTCCTGATTATGGGCGTCTGAGCGAAAGGAGCATGTGATGCGTGTGGGAACGATTAGTCGGGTGCGGAAGGCTGCGGCCGCGGCGACGATCGCAGCAGTTGCTCTGGTGGTACTTCCAGTGAGCGCCCATCCAGCCAGCCACGGTCAGAACTGGAGCTTCACCCAAGGCGGGATCGTCGGAACGTTCAGGGGATATCACTACCCGAGCGAGTACGACAACCCGGTCGCATGGACTTCGAACATCCAGGTCACCTGCGAGCAGAGAGTCCGCTTGACGCACAGTGCGACCCAGATGGCCTGGAAGTTCTCGGTTCACCCGCACACCTTGGTCGTCCAGTCAGGGCCAGTCGGGACGACGGTGGTGAGAAGCCACCATCAGTCGAGGCATTGCTGGAACCTTGTCCTCTCGGCGGTGCAGACACTCAACTGAGCGCACACTTTGGAAGGCGGTTGCGGCATGAGGGCGTCACGGCGCGGGTTGGTGGCTCTGCTTGCGGTGGTCGCCGCGGTGGGCTGCTCGGGTGAGGCGGGAAGTCCTGCGTCGTCCACACCTGGGGTGTCGCCGATCTCGTCGACACCGTTCGATGAGATCACGTTGGGTGTCGATCCGGGGCCCGATCGCGGTGGTGCGGCATTAAAGGCGGAGGTATTCGCCGACGGGGCGGTCACCTTCGAGGAGTATGAGCGCGCCATGCACGCCTATGCCCAATGTATGCGCGATGAAGGCTTCCAAGTCGATGGTCCGGTTCCTATGGGCCCCGAGGTTGGTGCAGCGCTGTCTCCGGGGGACGATCCTCGGAACTTTCTTCTGGTCACCTTTCCCGGGATCGTGAGTGAGGCGGAGGACCAGCGCAACAGCGAGGCCGACCTGAGATGCCAGGAGCAGTGGTCATTTGCGATCGAGAAGGTATGGGCGGAACAGAATGCAGCGACCGGGATAGAGCTTCAGGAGTGGCTGGAGCGGGCGTGGGACTGTGCCCGGCAGCGAGGCACGGTGCTCTCGGATCCTCCGACGGAACTCGAAGCAACACTCTCGGCGCTTGATGGGATGCATGACGGGTGTGTTCCCTGGGAGTGAGGCAGTAAAGACCGGTAGGCACTTGAGGTCGGACAGGTGGTTTGTGGCACCTCTATCCCGTCTAACCCTCCCAGGGGCGGCAGCCCATGGCTACCACTCTCGCCCAGTCATCCTCATGTAGCGGCGGGTCTGGAAGGTCGCTTCCCATTATGCGGGCACACTCCCATAGGCGTTCGAGCCACCCGGTCTTCTCCTTCTCAGAGGGCTGATTCAGGTCAAACCAGGCCATCTCGATTTGATGTAGCCACTGAGCGGTACACCGATCCAACGTCTCCGCAACGCCTGGTGCTTCTTGAGCGGCGAAATGCAATGGACCGGGCGGATACCTGCCTGGGTGGGGGGGAACCTCGTAGGGACCCTCAACGACATAACCGTCGCCTCGCACACATTCAACCGCCGCGAGCACCGCGCGCTCATACTCATCACGGGTGACATCGCAGTCGGCGAACACCTCTTCACGCATCGCGATGCCGCCGATGTCGGGGCCCGGATCGTCGGGTGATGGCCTGCTGTTAATCAACTCGATACGTTCGCAAGAACTCAACTCCTCGGATGGCTCAGTCTGCGCGATCGAGGAGCAAGCCGTGGCTACGAACGCGAGGGCGACGAGCACTCGAGCAACCAAGTTCCACATGGAGGCTCCTTGACTCCCCTCTAACCGGGCGCGGTACCGTAGCCTCCGGATTATGGTCGAGCGGGAGGGAGGTCAGTATGCCGTTGCGTCATCACGGCTTGGTCCTTTTGGTGCTGATGGGCTGCTCTGAAGGGTCTGGCGGCGCTGATTCGTCTACTCCGTGGTTGTCGCCGATCTCGACGACACCGTTCGATGAGATCACCCTGGATGTCGATCCGGGTCCTGATCGGGGTGGGGCTGCATTGAAGGCGGAGGTGTTCGCGGATGGTGTGGTCACGTTCGACGAGTATGAGCGTGCGATGAACGCGTACGCGCAGTGCGTCCGTGAAGAAGGGTTCGAGGTGAGGGGGCCGCTGACCTTCCCCACGGATGACGGAACCGCTGCTTTTAGGACCCGGTGAAGATCCACACGACCACCTCGTCGTTTGGTTTCCGGGGGTTACTGAGGAGCCGGAGTTGAGCCACCTCTCCGATGTGCAGTTGCGGTGTCAGGAGCAGTGGTCGTATGCGATCGGCTTCGTGTGGCGTGAGCAGAATCGGGCGACTGGCGAGGAGCTTCAGCGGTGGCTGGAGCGAGCGTGGGAGTGCGCCCGGCAGCGGGGTTCGGTGTTGTCGGATCCGCCGACGGAGATCGAGGCGATGATGTCGGCCTTCGACGGGACCCAGGACGGGTGTGTGCCCTGGGATTGAAACCGACTCGAAACCGCCTCCCCTCGGGCTCTCCGCCCCGTCATCGCCGCCGGAACTTGAAGGTCGGCTATTCGACAGTCTCGCAACTCAGAGGCGGCTGGTGTCCTGGACGGGGCAAGTGATCGAGAGGAGCGTGCGATGCGTGCGGGCACGATCGCAATCGTGTTGGCTCTGGCGACCGCGGCCTGTTCGCTGGGCGACGACCCCGGGAGCGGCGACACCAGCATTCCGGCCGTTTCTGATCCTCGGGTGTGGGTACCGTCGTCGGAGGACTATCCCAGTGACTTCGATAGCATCCCGGCCGAGATCCTCGCCGATGGTGTGGTAACTCCTGCCGAGCTCGAGCGGGCAGTCCTTGCATCCTTCGCCTGTATGGAGGCGCGCGGCCTCGAGTTCGAACCAGAGATCAAGTACGGCGCCTCGGGCTGGATCGGGAGCGTCGGGTATTCGCTTCGAGCGGTTACCGAGGAGCAGCTCGAGGAACTGAGCGCCCTAGCCGCCGACTGCGAGGTACGGCTGACCGAGGACGTGTGGGAGGTGGTGAGGACGCAGATCGCGCAGCGTGATCAGGAGGAGCTGTTGCAGGAGGTGATCGCCTGCATGGAGTCGAGGGGTGTTGCCGTGAGTCTGGACGACTCCGCAGATGGCCCTTCCGGTCTGCACAGGCTCGCCCCAGAACACTTCGACTACTGCTGGTTCGCAGCGCATTGAAAACGCTCAGCGCCTATTGCTCGACACCACAGGTCGCCAGGGCTTGCGGTGAGCGTTGAGCGACCTGTCCCACACTTCGATCCACCTGCTCGCGACGCGCTAACCCTCCCCCCTCCCCGCCTTCGGGCGGTACTCCCCCCGTCGGGGGGAGAGAGTCAGGAACCACGCGGCGGTCGGCGCTCCCCTGGCCCCTGGCCCCTGGCCCCTGGCCCCTGGCCCCTCGCCCCACGTCCCTCGCCCCTCGCCCCTCGCCCCTCGCCCCTCGCCCCTCGCCCCTCGCCCCTCGCCCCTAACCTTCGCCTATGGACGTCGACGCGCTGGAGGCCCGGGCTCGCGAGGTGCTGGACCCGATGGCGTACGACTACTACGCCAGCGGTGCCGACGACGAGATCACCGTCCATGACAACCGGGCTGCCTGGCAGCGGGTCCGGCTGCTGCCCAGAGTGCTGCGCGATGTGTCGCAACTGTCCACCGAGACCACGGTGCTCGGGACCCCGATGGCGGCGCCGATCCTCATCGCCCCGATGGCTGCCCAGCGCCTCGCTCACGCTGACGGCGAAGTCGGGATGGCCAGAGCCGCGGCGGCCACCGGCACGGTCATGGTGGTGTCGACGATGGCGACGGCGACCGTGGAGGATGTCGCCGCAGCCGCTCCGGACGGCACCCGGTGGTTCCAGCTCTACGTGCAACGCGACCGCGACTTCACCGCCGACCTGCTGAAGCGGGTTTCCGCCAGCTGGTATGGGGCGGTGGTGCTCACCGTGGACCTGCCGGTGCTGGGTCGGCGACGCCGTGATGAGATCAACCAGTTCGAGTTCCCCGAGGGGATCACCATGGCCAACCTCGAGATCGGCCTGGAGTCGGCTGGCGGTTCGGCGCTCGCCGAGCACGCCAACGCCGCCTTCGCCGCCGGTCTGGTTCCCGACGACATCGGCTGGGTCGCCGAAGTCACCGGCCTTCCGGTGCTGGTAAAAGGAGTGCTGCGCGCCGACGACGCCGAGCGGTGTGTCGCCGCCGGTGCCGCCGGTGTCGTGGTCAGCAATCACGGTGGACGCCAGTTGGACGGTGCCATCGCCACCGCCGACGCCCTCCCCGCCATCGTCGACGCCGTCGCCGGGCGGGTGCCGGTCCTCGTCGACGGGGGGATCCGCGGCGGCTACGACGTGCTCAAGGCGATCGGTATGGGCGCCTCGGCCGCATTGGTGGGTCGGCCGTTCCTGTGGGGCCTGGCTACCGGGGGTTCCGACGGTGCCGCCGCCGTGATGAAGGAGTTGATCGCCGAGTTCGAACGGGCGATGGCGCTGTGCGGATGTCGCAGCGTCGACGAGATCGATGGGTCGTTGATCGCCGCTCGGGGCGACACCTGATCTCAGACTGCGGTACCTTTGGTACTCGGGAGCCGCGGTACGGCGCTTTCGCCCCGCGGACGACACACAGCACGGAGGTGTGACCGACATGGAGGACATCGACTTTTCGCCGGTTCAGCACAAGACCTGGGCCGAGCTGTACAAGCGGCAGGTGCCCAAGATCCGTGAGCACGCCGCTTCGGAGTACCTGGAGGGTTTCGATCTACTCCAGCTGCCGGCCGAGACGATCCCGACGCTGGAGTTCCTCAACTCAAGGATCCCGCCGGCGAGCGGTTGGACGGTGGTACGCACCGATACCCGCTACACCGACTCGGACGAGTGGTACCGGTACTTCGACCGCCACGAGTTCCTGATCACCAACTACATGCGGTCGTGGGAGGAACTCGACTGGACGCCGGAGCCCGACATGTTCCACGACATCTTCGGGCACCTGCCGTTCTTCATGCTGCCGCGTTACGCGCGGCTCCAGGAGATGTTTGCCCCCGCCTACCTGGCGGCGAAGACGGACGAGGAGAAGGAGAACATCAAGCGGCTCGCCTGGTACTCCACCGAGTTCGGGATGAAGCGGGAGGACGGTGTGCTCAAGGTGTTCGGCACCGGCCTCATGTCGGGCGGTGACGAGTTCACCAAGGCCGCCACCGGCAAGTTGAAGTACGACGACTTCACCATCGAGAACGTCGTCGGCCACGACAAGGTGATGTACGAGCAGCACGAGAACCTGTACGTCGTCGACTCGCTGGAGCAGTTGGAAGCCGAGCTCAAGCGCTACTTCGACCCCATCCTGGAGCGAGCGGCAGAGAAGTAGCGAGTAGCGAGTAGCGAGTAGCGAGTAGCGAGTAGCGAGTAGCGAGTAGCGAGTATGCGCCAGAAGTCTCTCCCCCGAAGGGGGGAGTACCGCCGCAGGCGGGGAGGGGGGAGGGCGATCGCCACGTGGGCCTCGCGACACGCCTGCCCCTCTTGCGAATGGCGAATAGCGAATGGCGAATAGCGTCCCGATGACCCACACCGTCACCAACCAACCCCCGCCGCTGGATGTCGGCAACGCCTACCAGGCCAATAGGCCGCTGCGAGATGCGGTCGACCGGTACGGCGCGGGCTGGGCCGACGACGATCTGAGCCGGCTCGGTGTGGTGTCGGCGTCGCCAGAGGCTGCCGAGTGGGGGCGTATGGCCGAGGCGAACCGGCCGGTGCTACACACCCATGACCGGTACGGGCACCGGATCGATCGGGTGGAGTACCACCCCGCCTATCACGAGTTGATGCGCACTGCCGTTGGCCACGGCCTGCACGCGGCACCTTGGGTGGACCCGCAGCGGGGGTCCCACGTGGCCCGAGCGGCCAAGTTCATCGTGTGGACGCCGGTGGACTACGGCCATTCGTGTCCGATCTCGATGACCCACGCGGTGGTTCCCGCCTTGCGCCACGCCCCCGAGCTGGCCGCCGAGTGGGAACCGCGACTGGTCGGTCTCGACTACGACCGGACCGACGGGCCTGCCGCAGACAAGACCGGCGCCATCGCCGGGATGGCGATGACCGAGAAGCAGGGCGGTTCCGACGTGCGGACCAACACGACGACGGCGGTCCCCAACGGCGACGGCTCATATGCCATCACCGGCCACAAGTGGTTCTGCTCGGCACCCATGTCCGACTTATTCCTTACCCTGGCGCAGGCGCCCGGCGGGCTCACCTGTTTCCTGATGCCGCGGTGGCTGCCCGACGGCACCCGTAACCCGATCCGGGTCATGCGCCTCAAGGACAAGCTCGGCGACCGATCCAACGCCTCCTCGGAGATCGAGATGGACGGCGTGGTCGGCTGGCGGGTCGGCGATGAGGGCGCCGGGGTCAAGACCATCGTCGAGATGGTCAATCGGACCCGTCTGGACTGTGCGCTCGGTGCCGCCGCCCAGATGCGTCACGGGATCGTCGAAGCGGTCCACCATTCCCGCTACCGCGGCGCTTTCGGCAAGGACCTGGTGGAGCAGCCTCTCATGCGCCGGGTGCTCGCCGACCTCGCCCTCGAGTCGGAAGCGGCAACGGCGGCGGCGATGTGCCTCGCCGATGCGCTCGACCGCGGCGATCACCTGCTGGCACGGATGCTCACCCCGGTGGTCAAGTACTGGCTGACCAAGCGGACGCCCGGCCACGCCGCCGAGGCGCTGGAGGTGCTGGGCGGGGCCGGCTACGTGGAGGAGTCGGGGATGCCGAGGCTGTTCCGTCAGTCGCCGGTCAACGGCATCTGGGAGGGGTCGGGCAACGTCATCTGCCTCGATGTGCTGCGGGTGATGCGATCGGCTCCGGAGGCGGTGGAGGCGTTTTTTGCCGAGGTCGACGCTGCCACCGGTACCAACGCAGCGTTCGATGTCGCGGCCGCCCGGGCACGCGACGACCTCGTCGGCGTGGACGAGTCGACAGCGCGGCGGTTCGTGGAGCGCGTCGCCATCCTGCTTCAGGCCTCACTGCTGCTCCGGCACGCGCCCGCGGGAATCGGCGATGCCTTCATCGCGGCGCGAGTCTCCGAACCGGGCCTGGCTTACGGCGCCGCCGCTACCGACGCCCCGACCGACCTGTTGCTGGACCGGGCGCTGCCGACCTAGGGGTGCGCGAATAGGCTCGCCCCGGGATCAGGTTTCGGCTTGTGGCAAGCCGAAACCTAATGAAGCCAGCGACCTATTCGCGCACCCCCCTAGGCGGTCAGGTCGACGGTGTCGGCCCTGGGGGTCGCCGGCGTCACGCCACGAAGGCGGAGAGGCTCTCGGCGTGGCGGGCTGGGATGCGCGCCTTGATCCGGGTGCCGTCGGGGTCGTGAACCTCGGAGAGGATCTCGCCGACCCGGTGGATCAGGTCGACCACGTCGCCGCGGTCGAACGGCACCAGGACCTCCATGTCGGTGGCGTTGGCGGACAGCTCAGCGTCGACCGCATCCAGCAGGCGTGGGATTCCGTGGCCGGTCACCGCCGACACGGCGATCGCACCCGGCTCCAGCTTCGAGAGCCGCCGCACCGTCACGGGCGCAGCGATGTCGACCTTGTTGAGCACCAGCAGCTCGGAGACGAACCCGGCGCCGATCTCGGCGAGGGTGTCGCGGACGGCGGCGATCTGGCGCACCGGGTCGTCGGCGGCGGCGTCGGCGACATGGATGAGGAGGTCGGTGTCGACCGCCTCCTCGAGGGTCGACCGGAACGCCTCGACCAGGGTGTGGGGCAGGTTGCGGACGAACCCGACGGTGTCGGACAGCACCGCCTCACGACCCGTGGGCAGGGCCAGCTTGCGGACCGTGGCGTCGAGGGTGGAGAACAGGCGGTCTTCGACGAGCACGTCGGAGCCGGTGAGCCGGTTGAGCAGGCTCGACTTGCCGGCGTTGGTGTACCCGACGAGGGCGATCGACGGGACCCCGGCCAGCACCCGCGACTTGCGCTGTGTCGCCCGCACCTTGACCAGGTGCTCCAGCTCGTCTTCGAGCTGAGAGATCCGCTTGAGCACCCGCCGGCGGTCGCTCTCCAGCTTGGTCTCGCCGGGGCCGCGGGTGCCGATGCCGGCGCCGAGGCGGCTCATCTCCACGCCCTTGCCCCGCAGTCGGGGGAGGCGGTACCGGTTCATGGCCAGTTCCACCTGGGCCATGCCGGCCCGGCTGGTGGCGTGCAGGGCGAAGATGTCGAGGATCAGGGCCACCCGGTCGACGACGTCGACGCCGAGGATCTTCTGCAGGTTGCGCTGCTGGACCGGGGTCAGCTCGCCGTCGACCACCACCAGGTCCAGGTCGAGCGCCTGGCACACTCCGGCGAGCTCCTCGGCCTTGCCCCGGCCGATGTAGGTGGCGGGGTCTGGCTTGGCCCGCCGCTGCACGGCGGTGTCGACCACGTCGGACCCGGCGGTGTCGACCAGGCGCTCGAGCTCGTCGAGCGAGGCGTCGACCTCGATCGGACTGCGAGCGTCGTCGGCCAGTGCCACCGCCAGGGCGCGCTGACGCACGACCCCGAGGTCGGTTACTGAAGCAGTGAGCCGTTGCCGGTCGCGCCCGGCATGGCGGTCGGACATCTGGGGAAGGATAGGGGCCGTTCTGGGGGTTGACGCGGGCGGTTCATGGGCGGCGATTCGCAATTCGCGATTCGCGGTTCGCCAGGCCCGCGAATTGCGAATAGCGAATGGCGAATTGCGGCGCTACGCGCCTACTGCCTCACCCGTCTGCACATCCCACAGGGTCTTGTAGATGCCGGACCCGGTGATCAGTTCGTCGTGGGTGCCTACCTGGACCACCCGGCCCTCGTCGAGGACGTAGATGCGGTCGGCGTGGCGGATGGTGCTCAGGCGGTGGGCGATGACCACGGTGGTGCGATCCTCGGCGAGGCGGTTGAGCGACCGCTGGATGGCGGCCTCGGTCTCGTTGTCCACCGACGAGGTGGCCTCGTCGAGCACCAGCACCGGCGGGTCGACCATCACCGCCCGGGCGATCGAGACCCGCTGGCGCTGGCCACCCGAGAGCTTCTGACCTCGCTCTCCGACGATGGTGTCGTAGCCGTTGGGGAGGCGGGTGATGAAGTCGTGGGCCTCGGCGATCTCGGCGGCGTGACGGATCTGGTCGAGCGTGGCGCCCGGGTTGCCGTAGGCGATGTTCTCGGCGACGGTGCCATGGAAAAGGAACACGTCCTGGCTGACCAGGCCCATCGCCCGCCGCAGGTCGCGCATCCTCAGGGTCCGCAGGTCGTGGCCGTCGATGGTGATCGATCCCTGCGACGGGTCGTAGAAGCGCATCAGCAGCTTTACCACCGTCGTCTTGCCAGCACCGGTGGCGCCGACGAAGGCCGTGGTCCTGCCGGCCTCGATGTCCAGGTCGAGATCCACCAGGGCGGGGGTCGTGCCGGCCTGGTAGGCGAAGGTGACGTGGTCGAAGCGGATGGCCCCTACGACCGAGTCCCGCGGCAGCGATGTGGTCCCATCGGGGATCGAGGTGGTGGTGTCCAACACGTCGAGGATGCGGTTGGTGGACGCCATCGCCCGCTGGTACAGGTCGAAGGTCTCACCGAGCCGGGTCAGCGGCCACAGCAGCCGCTGGGTGAGAAACACCATGACGCTGTAGGCGCCGACCTCGAGGCCCCCGTCGAGCGCCCGGAAGCCACCCCAGATGAGGGTGGCGGTGAAGCCGGTGAGCACCACCACCCGGATCAGCGGCGAGAAGGCGCTGGACAGGCGGATGGCGCTCCGGTTGGCCATTCGGTACTCCTGGCTGGCGGCGGTGATGCGCTCCACTGAGTCGTCCTCGGCGGTGAACGCCTTGATGGTGGCGATCCCGCCCAGGTGATTGGACAGCTCGGCGTTGACCGCAGCGGCGCGTTCGCGCACCGCGGCGTAGCGGGGTTCCAGCCGCCGTTGGAACTTGAACGACCCCCACAGGATCGCCGGGATGGGGAGAAAGGCGAGCCAGGCGATCCCGGGCGCCAGGTAGAAGAAGACGACCCCGATGAGCACCACGGTGGTCAGCACCTGGAGCAGCTCGTTGGCGCCGCGGTCCAGGAAGCGCTCCAGCTGGTTGACGTCGTCGTTGAGCACCGCCATCAGGTCGCCGGTGGCGCGGTCCTCGAAGTAGCGGAGCTCCAGGTGGAGGATGTGGCCGTAGGCGTCGACTCGCATCCCGTGCTGCACGGTCTGGGCCAGGTTGCGCCAGGTGACCCCTTGCAGGTACTCGAACAGGGATTCCAGCGCCCAGATGACGAAGGTGATGATCGCCAGGGCGACGATCTGCGACCGCGGCGTGACGAAGCCGTAGGACCCGAGTACCGAGTTCTCCCGGCGGACCACGATGTCGACGGCGGCACCGATCAGCATCGGCGGGGCGATGTCGAACGCCTTGTTGAGAACCGACCAGGTCGAGGCACGGACCACCTGGCCGCGATGCTTGGTGGCGTACCGCCACAGGCGGCCGAGGGGACGGGGGCGATCGGGTTGGGTCACGGGAGAGGAGCGTAGGCACGTGAAGCTCCACGCTTGGCGCTGAGGTTTGCGGTCTGAGGTCTGACGCTCAACGCTTAACGCTCAACGCCAGAGGTCAGCGTTCTTGCGTTGAGCGTTGAGCGTTAAGCGTCGCCAGCGTCGAGCGTCGTTGACCGTCTACCCGAGCAGTTCGGCTATCTCCTCGGAGCTGATCACACCTTCGAAGCGGCCGATGACGATTCCGGCGGCGTCGACGACGAACACCCACGGCTCGGTCGGCAGCCCCCACTCGTGGACCGCCGGAACCACCGCCAGGTTGTCGGGGTCGTCGAGGTTGGTGAACACCTCGACGTGGACGAAGTTCACCTCCGGGTACGACGGCGCCATCGCCTTGAGGTCGTCGAGGGTCGGGCCGCATACGCCGGTGGTGCAGAACCGCGGCGTGGAAAAGACGATGACGCTCGGTCGGCCACTGGTCACCGCCTCGGCCACGCTCAACTCGTAGAAACGCGGGTCGGGGTCGTCGTCGGTGGTGATGGCCGCGAGCTCGGAGTCGGCGGCGGTGGGGGTGTCCGACTCCGGGGCGGGCTGGCCGAGGCCGACGGTGATCGGCTCGGGGAGGACCGTGACCGGGAACTCGGGGAGGGTTCCGCCCCCCTCCGGGATCACCTCGATGAACCAGGTCCCGGCCGTCGGGAAGTCGACGGTGGCCCGGTACAGGCCGGAGTGATCGGGGATGGCCCACATGAACGTCGCTGGCAGGGGCTCGGTCGCTTCACCGCCCTCGGGACGGACCCGGACGGTCACCGGGATGTCAGGCGACGAAAGCCGCGCCCCATCCTGGGCGACAACGGCGACGAGGAGCCGTTCGGTGCCGACGGCGAGGTCACTCGACGCAGAGAGAGCGAAAGCTCCCGCTGGGAACGCATTGGACTCATCGCCATCCCCACCACACGCCGCGGCAGTAATGGCGAACGCGAGAACGAAGGTTGCGACACGGCGGGGCATGGGCGCGAGGGTAGGCAGGATCCAGAGGGGCGAGGGGCGAGGGGACGAGGTAAACGCTACGGAGGCCTCGCGACGCGCTCGCCCTCCCCCTCCGTCTCCTCCCCCTTCGGGGGAGGAGAGTGTGCCCACGCGCCACTCGCTATCAGCTCACTCGCGGTCTGCGAAGGCCTGCAACGGTTCGGTTACCATCCGGCCCCGTGACACGCCGCCGCCGACTGTTGGTGCTCCTCGTGCTGCTCGTCGGCGTGTCGTTGTTGGCATCCTGTTCTGGTCCGGATCGGACCGAACTCCATGAGGTCGTCGACATCTCGATGCCGCAGAATTCGCTCGAGCCCGCCGGTCCCGAGGCACGCCGGATCGACGGCCTGTGGCAGCTGGTCTTTTGGATCGCCGTCGGCGTGTTCGTGCTCGTCCAAGGGGCGCTGCTGTTCGCCTTGTTCCGATTCCGTGAGCGGAAGGGCGAGCGACGGCCGATCAAGCAGCTGCACGGCAACACCAAGTTGGAGATCGGCTGGACGCTGGTGCCGGCGATGATCCTGGCCGTGATCGCGGTCCCGACCGTGTCGACCATCTTCGAGATGCGGTCACCGCCCGGTGAGGAGGAGAACGTCCTCCACATCGAGGTGACCGGCCATCAGTGGTGGTGGGAGTTTCATTACCCGGAGTACGGACTCACCACTGCCGGCGAGATGCACATCCCGGCGGGTCGCCCGGTGTGGCTCACCATGACTTCTGCCGACGTGATCCACTCCTTCTGGGTCCCGACCCTCAACGGGAAGCGCGACGTGGTGCCGGGGCGCATGTCGTACCTGCGCATCGAGGCAGATGAACCGGGTGTGTACCTGGGGCAGTGCGCCGAGTTCTGCGGGCTCGCCCACGCCGACATGCGACAGCGGGTGTTCGCCCACACCGAGGCCGACTTCGAGGCCTGGGCGGCCGCGCAGGCACAGCCGGCGGACCTGCCCACCGAGGGCCCGGCGCTGGCCGGTTGGGAGACCTTCAAGATCGTGTGCGCCTCCTGTCACGCCATCGATGGCACAGAGGTGGTGGCTGAGCTGGCGCCGAACCTGACCCACTTCGCCTCGAGGACGTCGTTTGGAGGCGCCTCCATCAGCAACACCCGTGAGCACCTGCGGCAATGGCTGCGGAACCCGTCGTCGCTCAAGCCGATGACCCCCGAGCGCAACGACGTGTCGTCCGGTCGGATCCTGGGGATGCCATCGTTGGGTCTCACCGAGCAACAGATCGACGAACTCATCGCCTTCCTGGAGGGGTTGGAGTGAGCGCCACCACGCACGAGGCCAGGGGACTGTGGGCGTGGGTGACCACCACCGACCACAAGAGGATCGGCATCCTGTACGGCGGCTCGGCGATGACGTTTTTCATCGTCGGTGGGGTCGAGGCGCTCATCATCCGGCTCCAGCTCGCCGTCCCCGATGGAGCGGTGGTGTCGGCGGATGCATACAACCAACTGTTCACCATGCACGCCACCACGATGGTGTTCCTGGTGCTGATGCCGGCGGCGGCGGCGTTCACCAACTACTTCTTGCCGATCCTCATCGGGGCCCGTGACGTCGCCTTCCCCCGGCTCAACGCCCTGTCGTACTGGATCTTCTTCTTCGGCGGGCTGTTCCTCACCATGTCGTTCTTCCTCGGCGGCGCCCCCGATGGCGGGTGGACCGGGTACGCCCCGCTCGCCCAGCAGGTCACCGAGACGGTCCGGATGGACTACTGGGCTCTCGGTCTCCAAATCCTGGGCGTGGCCTCCGTCATGGCGTCGATCAACTTCATCACCACGGTGTTCGTGATGCGGGCGCCTGGTATGAGCCTCATGCAGATGCCGGTGTTCGCCTGGATGGCGTTCGTGGTGGCGTTCCTGCTGCTGTTCTCGCTGCCGATCGTGGCGGTCGGCCTCTTCCAGGTGTATCTGGACCGCAACCTGGGGACGCTGTTCTTCGACGCCTTCGGCGGTGGCGACCCGATCCTGTGGCAGCACCTGTTCTGGCTGTTCGGCCACCCCGAGGTCTACGTGCTCATCCTGCCCGCCATGGGCATCGTCTCCGAGGTGCTGCCGACGTTCAGCCGCAAGCCGCTGTTCGGCCGGGCGTTCGTGATCTTCTCGGGCATCGCCATCGGCTTCATGGGCTTTGGCGTGTGGGCTCACCACATGTTCACCGCCGGGCTGGGGCCGGTCGCCGAGGCCACCTTCGCCATCACCACCATGTTCATCGCGGTGCCAACCGGGGTGAAGATCTTCAACTGGCTGGGGACGATCTGGGGTGGGTCGATCCGATTCGCCACCCCGATGCTGTTCGCGCTTGGGTTCATCGCCATGTTCGTCATCGGCGGGCTCTCCGGCGTCACCCACTCGGTCGTCCCCGCCGACACCCAGCAGCACGACACCTACTACGTGGTCGCCCACTTCCACTACGTGCTCTTCGGCGGCGCCGTGTTGGGCCTGTTCGCCGGGCTCTACTACTGGTGGCCCAAGATCACCGGCCGCCTGCTCGACGAACGCCTCGGCAAGTGGAACTTCTGGGTGATGTTCATCGGGTTCAACATGACCTTCGGCCCCATGCACGTTCTAGGGCTCAACGGCATGCCCCGCCGCACCTACACCTACCCGCGTGGGCTCGGCTTCGAGTTCTGGAACCTGATGGCCACGGTCGGTGCGTTCCTGATCGCTTTCTCCGTCGCCATCTTCCTGTGGAACGCCATTCGCACCCGCACCCGGGGCGAGATCGCCGGTGCCGACCCCTGGGATGGCCGCACCCTCGAATGGGCGACGCCGTCGCCGACACCGGCGTACAACTTCGCCGAGATCCCGCATGTGGAGACCGAGGACGCCTGGTGGCACGCCAAGTACACCGAGAACGACGAGGGCCACGCCGTGGCTCGCTCGAACCCACCCGATCCCGAGGCCGAGCCGACCACCGACATCCACCTGCCATCACCGTCGTACTACCCGGCGCTGGCGGCGTTCGGCCTGTTCCTGATCATGCTCGGCCTGGTGTACCCGCCGCTCGGGTTGGTCCTGTCAGGCGCCGGCGTCGGCGTCACCCTGTGGGGCCTGTTCGGCTGGTCGTTGGAGCCGCTCACGAAGGAGGAGTTGCCGGTTGCCGGTTCCCAGTCACCAGCGAGCCCGGATGCGGATGATGGTGAGGACGCCGAGGGCACCGAGGACGACAAGGGCGACGAGGGCGACGAGCAGACTGATGAAGAAGACGCCGAGAACACTGACGATGGCGATGAGGGTGATGGGGGTGAGTCGTGAGCGCTGACGCTGCCGTCGCCGAGCACCACGACGGGCATCCCGATCCGGTGCGGACCCGCAAGGTCGCCATGTGGGTGTTCCTCGGGTCGGAGTGCCTGTTCTTCGGCACCCTCATCTCTACGTTCCTGCTGTTTCGGACCAGGACCGGCGACGGTCCCACCGCCGCCGAGATCTTCGACATCCCCTTCACCTCGGCGTCGTCGTTCATCCTGCTGATGAGCTCGTTGACGATGGTGCTCGCCCACCACTCGGCGGAGCGGTCCGACTGGCGCCGGTCCCGCATCTGGCTGGTGGCGACCGCTCTGCTTGGCACCGTGTTCATCGCCGGGCAGGTGTTCGAGTTCACCGAGTTCGTTCACAACGGCCTGACCGTCACCACCAGCCCGTTCGGCACCGCCTTCTTCGTCCTCACCAGCTTCCACGGCGCCCACGTCGCCATCGGCGTGATCATGCTGTTGGGCACCGCCGGTATCTCCTACGCCGGCAGGATGCGCCCCAACGAGGGGATGAACGTCGAAGCGGTGGGTCTGTACTGGCACTTCGTCGACATCGTCTGGATCGTCATCTTCACCGTCGTCTACCTGCTGCAGGTGTGAGCCATGGCTGAAGCAACCCACCACCGCCCGCATCCCACCCCGAAGGACTACTGGAAGATCGCCGTCGTCCTCGCCGTGATCACTGCCGCTGAGATCTGGGCGACATACCTGCCCGGGCTGGACGCGGTGGTCGCCCCGCTGCTGCTCACCATGGGTGCTGCCAAGTTCTTCATCGTCGTCGGTTGGTACATGCACCTGCGCTATGAAGAACGGCTCATGAAGAATCTGTTCCTCATTGGCCTCGTGGCGGCGCCCGTCCTCTTCGGTGCCGTGCTCTTCACCTTCGGGGTGCTCATCGGAGATTGAGCTCCCGCTCAATCTCCGGTCGCCGGTTGCCGGTTGCCCGTCGACGCAGCGGGTAGCTGGTAGCTGGTAGCTGCCTAACCTCCCCCCATGCTCTTTGCTGCCGAAGCGGTCGGGATGGAAGCTTTCCCGTGGCACGTCCATCCCGAGGTCATCGGCATCATCGTTGCTCTCGTGGGGGGTTACTGGTACGCCATGCGGAGGCTGGCGCTGCGGTACGCCGAGCCCGGTGAGCCGCCGGCATCGCGACGCCAGGTCGCCTGGTTCATCGTGGCCGTCGTTTCGTTCGCCCTGGTCCAGGCGACGCCCATCCACGACATCGGGGAGGGGAGCCTGTACTCGGTGCACATGGTGGAGCACCTGGTGCTCACTCTCGTCTTCTCGCCCGCCCTGCTCAAGGGGACTCCGGCCTGGTTGATGCGGCTGCTGTTGCGTCCCTTCATGCCGGTGGTGAGGGGGCTGACCAAGCCGGTCGTTGCCTTCATCCTGTTCAACCTCATGATCGCCATCACTCACATCCCCGGGGTGGTGACTGCGGTGGTCACCAGCGAGCTCGCCCACTTCAGCATCCACCTGGGGCTCGTCATGACGGCGCTACTCATGTGGTGGCCGGTGGTCGGGCCGCTACCCGAGATCCCGAAACTGCGGCCCTTCTCGGCCATGGGGTACCTGTTCCTGCAGTCCCTGGTGCCGACCATCCCGGCATCGTTCCTGACGTTCGCCGACGACGCCGTCTACCGGGTCTACACCCAACTTCCGAAGCTGTGGGGGGTGGACGTGGTGACGGATCAGACCGTCGGTGGCCTCATCATGAAGGTCGGCGGCGGGGCGATCTTGTGGTCCGCCATCGCGGTGATCTTCTTCACGTGGGCCGCCGACGAGGAGCGGGCGAGTCGGCTTCGTACCGGTCGGGCGGTGGCGCCGTGAGACGCCTGGCCGCACTCACCCTGGCGTTGGTGCTGGCGGGATGCACCGGTGGGGATCAGCGCGTGGTCGGCACCGTGGTTTCCGTGGACGGCGACCTCCAAACCGTGACCGCGTTCGAGGTGCAGTCCCCCGAAGGTCGCCAGCGTTTCGTGCCTGGCCCCGATCTCAAAGGGTTCCTCGACGAGGAGGGGGAGATCGGTGCTCCACTCGGACACCTGTGGGAGCACCTGCGTGACGGCTTCCCCGTGCGGGTCACCTACCGCGTGGAGGACGGCATCAACGTCGCGATCCTGCTGGAGGATGGGTAGGTAGCGCCTTCGGCGCCGCGATTCGCAATTCGCGATTCGCTATTAGCCAGAGGATCGACCTGCCTCGCGGCTCCGTTCGCTGCGTCTTTCGAATTGCGAATTGCGAATTGCGAATTGCGACTATCTCTTCTTCGGCTCCCGCGCCGCTATCGCGGCGGCGCCGAAGAGGATCACGGCTGCTGCCGCGCCGAACCCGATGAGGGCGGTGAGGTGGCTGACCCCCAGCAGGAAGCGGCTGAAGGCGAACGCCCCGGCGGCGAGGCCGATCAGTGCCGCCATGGGGATGCCGACCGCTGGCGCCGCCTCCCGGAGGAAGGCAGCGAAACTCGTGGGCCACGCCTCACCTTCGAAGCCGAACATGGTTGGGCGTGACATGCGCTCTACGGATGCGGCGACCACGAGCCCGGTGGCGACCCCGGCGATGACGGCGACCAGGCCCGCCCGGAACACCGTCAGGGTCACCGTTCCGTCGAGGATGGAAGTGGCGGTGGCACCGATCGCCGCCCGGGACGCAGCGAAAGCGGCGATCGCTCCGGTGACGGCTCCGAGGCCGATGAACGCCCCAGCCGGGTAGCGACGCTCCCGCGGGGAGCCGAGGCGTCCGACGCCGTAGCCGAGACCGGCGACGGCCGCTCCCAGGGCGGTACCGGCGAGCATGATGAAGATGGTCATCGACCCGCGGCCGACGACGAAGGTGGCGCCGGATGATCCGGGGACGAGGCCGTGTTCCAGGGTGCGCGCTGCGGCGAACACGAGTGCCACGATGCCCAACGCCGCCCCAGTGAACCCCCCGAGGGCACTGGCGGTGAGAGTCTCACGGCTCACGGTCTTCTCCGTCGTCGGGATCGTCGGGGATGTTAGACGGGGCGACCCCATCGCCCTCCGCTCGGGTGGCGCGCTGTTCCGCCCATCGCACCCATCCGATGACGAGGACCAGCGGCACGGCGAGGAGCAGCCAGTTGGTCGCGTGATGGGCGACGACCCAGGGCAAAGTGCTTATCAGCTGGTGCGGCACACGTCGGGGGAGTAGATGCCGTTGACCCGGGAGTTGTCGGCCTCGGACTCCACCGGACCCCACAGCAGGATGTCGCCCTGCGGCGACCCACGTAGCTCGAACGAGGTTCCGATCGACGGGTACACCCGGAAGAGGATGTCGAACCCTTCGTAGATGGTCCGCAGCGTCTCGACCGTGTCACCGACCCGGAGACCGGAGAGGGTCTGCATGTCGGTGACCTCGGACGTCACCCCGCCGTACCGGAGGTCTATCCGATAGGAGACGAACTCGGTGGTAGCGGCCTCGCCGCGCGACACGATGTTGAGTGGCCCCCAGCGCACCACCCGGATCGTGTCGCCAGGGCACTCGCCCCAGGTGCCCGAGCCGACGATGAAGCCGGTGTCGTCGGTGGGCGGGCCGAAGGTGGCCGCAAAGCGCCCCAGGACGATGCTGCCGGCAGTCCCGAAGGCGAGGGTCCCGATGCCGTCGGCCTGCATGGTCAGCTCGCTCACCGGGATCGGTTCGCCGGTGGCGACGATCGGTGGCTTGGTATCGTCGCCGCCACCAGGCAGCGTGGTCAGGGTTCCGTCTGGATCGTCCGGATTCGTGGTAGCGGTGGGATCGGTGGTGCCGTCACCGGGGGTGGTGGTGTCGGTGGCCAGGGTGGTGCTGGTGCCGCTGCTTCCCTGCGGGTCGGCGAACAGCCCGAAGGCGATGATGCTCACCGTGACCGATACGGCGGCCACGGCGAGGCCCACGATCCACGGGCTCGCCTGGGGCGTCGGCCGGCCCGTACCGGGGGGCGGCGTCACGGGCCCGCCGCCCCGAGGCCGGGGTCGAGCCTGCTGCCGGGCATAGTCGGGGTCGAAGGCCGGAAAGGGCTCTCCCTCCTCCGGCCCGCGCGGTGTCTGTCCTTCCACGTTTCGCCTCCCTGGACGGTGACAATCCTACGCACGCGGTGCGATAGACACGCGTCACGTTTCACGCGGCACGCGTCACGTAGCAGATGGCCGCCGAGCGGCAGAACGCGATTCGCGATTCGCGGTCGACGGCGCTACCCCAGCGTGATTGGGGGTGGCAGGGACTCCTTTAGGGCGGTGGGATCGGTGGTGGGGGCGTCGCACACCCAGCCGCGGCAGGCGTAGGCGGTGGCGCGGCCGTCGATCGTCGGGCGCTGGCGCAGCAGCGGAACGACGGTGTCGTCATCGTCGCCTTCGGCGAGGAACACCTCGGGCCGGTACCCGCCGCGGACGATGGCGGTGAGCGGACCACGGTCGGGGCCTACGACCGCCACCTCCGTCGGCGGGGCCAGGGAGACCAGGGCCACGGACATGAGGTGGGCGAACGCATCGGGGTGGCGACGCGCCGTCGGTGTCGCCATGCGGAGGACGTCATCGAGGAGGCGGTGCCAACGGTCCTCACCGGTGAGGGCGGCCATGTGCTGGAGAGCCTCCGCCGCCAGCGCGTTGTCGGAGGGTGTCGGGTTGTCGAACAGGTTTTTCGGGCGGGCGATGAGCCGCTCGGCGTCGGAGCCCGTCGTGAAGAACCCGCCGTGATCGGCATCCCAGAAGAGGTCGACCATGTCGGCGGTGATCTCGGCGGCGTGCTCGAACCAGCGGCCCTCCCCGGTGGCCCGATACAGCGAGAACAGCCCGACGGCGACCGCGGCGTAGTCGTCGCAGAATCCCGGCCCACTGTGCCGCCCGGCCCGGGTCGACCGGACCAGCCTGCCATCTTCGCGCCTCAGCTCGGTGAGGATGAAGGCGGCGGCGGCGCGGCTCCGCTCGACGAGCGCGGGATCGGCGAGGGCGCTGCCCGCGGCGGCGAATGCGCGCACCGCCAGCCCGTTCCAGGCGCACACCGCCTTGTCGTCGAGGCCGGGGCGCTGGCGCCGGGCGCGCAGCTCGCCGAGCGCCCGAAGGGTGGCGGCGACGGCCGCCTCCACGTCGACGACCCCGATGTCCAGCTCGGAGGCCATCTCCTCGGCCGTCACCGGCTCGTGAACGATGGAGCGCCCCTCGAAGTTGCCCTCCGGAGTGACGCCCAGGGCGCGTAGCGCGATCGGAGCGGCGTCGCCGGCGGCCCGAGCCACCTCGTCGTGGTCGAAGACGTAGAAGCGGCCCTCCTCTCCCTCCGAGTCGGCGTCCTCGGACGAGGCGAACCCGCCGCCGGGCAGCGACAGGTCGGACTCCATGTAGGCGAGGGTGGAGCGGGCCGCCGACTCGAATCGGGGCGACCCGGTGACCTGGGACGCCCGGGCGTAGAGACGGGCGAGCAGGGCGTTGTCGTACAGCATCTTCTCGAAGTGGGGCACCAGCCAGCGGCGGTCCACCGAGTACCTGGCGAACCCGCCGCCGACCCGGTCGTGGATGCCGCCGCGGTGCATGGCGGTGAGCGAGACGGCCAGCATGTCCGCCGACTGCGGCGCCCAGGGGCGGCCCGCCGAGCGGAGGAGGAACTCGAGCGTCGACGCCTGGGGGAACTTCGGCGCCGTCCCGAACCCGCCGAACGTGGCGTCGAACACGCCGGCGATGCCGTCGTGGACGGCCGCCAGCGTCGCCTCGTCGGGCTGGTCCCGGTCGGGGAGGGCGGGTGCGGCGACTGCGGTCCGGAGCCGCTCGGCCTGGCCCTCGATCTCGCCGCGACGCTGCTCCCACGCCTCGTGCACCGCCTCGAGGACCCGGGTGAACGACGGATGCCCGTACCGGTCGGTGGGGGGGAAGTAGGTCCCGGCGTAGAAGGGCTCTGCCTCCGGCGTGAGGAAGACGGTCATCGGCCACCCGCCGCGGCCGGTCATCATCTGGACCACGTCCATGTACACGCGGTCGACGTCGGGTCGCTCTTCGCGGTCGACCTTCACGTTGACAAACCACCGGTTCATGAGCTCGGCGGTGGCGGCGTCCTCGAACGACTCGTGGGCCATCACATGGCACCAGTGGCAGGCGGCGTAGCCGACGGAGAGCAGGACCGGCACGTCGCGTTCCCGGGCCACGGCGAAGGCGTCCTCCCCCCACTCGTACCAGTCCACCGGGTTGTCCCGATGCTGGAGCAGGTACGGGCTGGTGGCGTCGGCGAGGCGGTTGGCCATTCCGAGACGGTACCGCGGGCAGGGCACTGAGCACTGGGGAAGGGGCATGGGAGGGCGCCCGAGGTCGACCATCGGGTCGCCGATGAGAGCGCGCCGGACATCGACGCGCCGCGACGGCGATGGGCTATGGGCTGTCGGTTCTTGGTTCTTGGTTCTTGTCTCTTGGTTCTTCCATGGGAATGTCCCCTGGTATTGGGGGGTTCACAAAGCGCGGTCCCTGTGACATAGTTGGGACCAGTGGGTTTCCGTGCAACGCACGGGCCGTTCGCCACACACGCGACGAGTGCTGGCGATCGCGTCCGCCCGATTTCTCTTGGAGAGGACGATATTCATCGATGGCAGTCTCGAAATCCCGACGGGACCGTGACCGGAGCAAGCTGACCGACGAGCGCGGTCGGCTCACGACCGACCTCGTCAGCCAGTACCTCACGGCAATCGGTGAGTACGAGCTGCTCACCGCCGAGCTCGAGGTCGAGTTCGCCCAGAAGATCGAAGCAGGCGAGGAGGCGCAGAAGCGCCTGGAGGCTCGTGACTTCAAGGGCAAGGCCGAGGAGGTCGAGCTCAAGCGGATGGCCCGTCTCGGACGCCAGGCCAAGGATGACTTCCTCACCGCCAACCTGCGGCTGGTGGTGGCCAACGCCCGCCGTTACGCCAATACGTCGGGCATCGATTTCCTCGACCTGATCCAGGAGGGCAACCTCGGTCTGATCCGTGCCGTCGAGAAGTTCGACTGGCGCAAGGGCTTCAAGTTCTCCACCTACGCCACCTGGTGGATCCGGCAGGCGATCACCCGCGCCATCGCCGACAAGTCGCGCACCGTGCGCATCCCGGTGCACCTCCACGACACGCTGGCGGCGGTTCGGGCAGCCCAGGCGAGTCTCAAGGCTGAGCTGGGACGGGATCCCAAGCCGGCCGAGATCGCCGAGGAGGCCGGGGTCACCGTCGACAAGGTCGAGCTGGCGCTCGGTGTCGCCGACACCGTTTCGCTGGAGCAGCCGGTCGGTGAGGATGGTGCCCAGCTCGGCGACTTCATCGAGGATGAAGACGCCGTCGATCCGGTCAAGGTGACCGAGGAGGGCGACATCGCCGACAGCCTGCGGCGTTCGATCTCCCGTCTCCCCGATCGGGAGGGTCGCATCCTGGCGCTGCGCTACGGCTTCCTCGACGGTGTACCCCGCACGCTCGAAGAGATCGGCGATGAGTTCAACCTGACCCGCGAGCGCATCCGTCAGCTGGAGAAGCTGGCGCTGTGCCGTCTCCGCCATCCGTCGTTCGGCATTCGCGAGCAGGACCTGGTGTAGTCGGGCCTGGCGGCCCTTCGAGTAGCGAGTAGCGAGTCGGGCCTGGCGGCCCTTCGAGTAGCGAGGATCGGTGGACGGACGCGGTCGCCGGTGAGCCCCGGTACTCTCGCCTCGCTACTCGCTACTCGCTACTCGCTACTCTCGCCTCGCTACTCGTTACTCCGGAGGCCACCTTGAAGCTCGGATCGCTCGTCGGTGGATCTGCGGCCGTGATCGGGCCGGAGGCCACCCTCGCCGACGCCGCCGAAGTGCTGGTCGACGGCGGGTTGGGCAGCCTCGGCGTGGTGTCGGATCGAAACCTGGTCGGCATCATCACCGAACGCGACCTGGTCCGAGCTATCGCCGATGGCGCCGACCCTGAAGACGAGGTCGTGTCGAAGTGGATGGCGGACGCTCCGGACACCTTCTCGCCGGATGTCGAGGTCGAGGAGGCGGCTGCGTGGCTCCTCGAAGTTGGCTACCGGCACATGCCGGTGATGGCCGACGGAGAGCTGCTCGGCATCGTGAGTATCCGCGACATCCTGTGGGCGATCGTCGGGGGACCCGCCGCCGAGTAGCCGCTCAGAGGTGAGGGCTGATCCGCCGGTTGATCGCGTCCATGATGGCCCGCGCCGCCGCCAGGCGCGGATCCCGGTCTCGCTCGAGGAGGCCACCGAGGTAGAGGTTCGGCTTGACCATCCCTATCGTCTCCCTGTGCCCTATCGCACCATCATCGAGCCGTTCAAGATCCACAGCGTTCAGCCGATCGCCTTCCCGAGCCTCGACGAACGCCAGGCCGCGCTGGCTCGGGCCGGGTACAACCTGTTCGGGCTGCGTGCTGACGAGGTGACCATCGATCTGCTCACGGACTCGGGCACCGGGGCCATGTCGGCGGAGCAGTGGGCGGGCATGATGGTCGGCGACGAGGCGTACGCCGGAAGCCGCTCGTATGAGCGCTTCGCGTCGACGGTGACCTCCCTGACCGGTCTCCCCGAGGTGATTCCCGTCCACCAGGGACGCGCCGCCGAGTGGATCCTGTTCTCAGTGATGACCGAGCCCGGCCACATCGTGCCGAGCAACACCCACTTCGACACGACGCGAGCCAACGTCGAGTATCAGGGGGCCGAGGCGCGCGATCTGGTGATCCCCGAGGGCCGCGATCTGCAGAGCGACCATCCGTTCAAGGGCAACCTCGACGTCGACGCGCTCGAGAGCCTGATCGGCGAGGTGGGGGCCGAGCGCATCCCGCTGGTGATGGTGACGGTGACCAACAATTCCGGCGGTGGACAGCCGGTGTCGCTGGAGAACCTACGCGACGCCCGGGCGCTGTGCGACCGTCACGGTCTACCGCTGTTCATGGATGCCGCCCGCTTCGCCGAGAACGCCTGGTTCATCAAGCTACGGGAGCCCGGACATGCCGATCGCACGCCGCGTGATATCGCCACCGAGATGTTCTCGCTGGTCGATGGCGTCACGTTCTCGGCCAAGAAAGACGCCATCGCCAACATCGGCGGGTTCCTGGCGATGCGGGACGCCGGGCTCGCCGCCCAATGTCGCAACCTGCTCATCCTCACCGAGGGATTCCCCACCTACGGAGGCCTGGCGGGTCGCGACCTCGAGGCGATCGCCCAGGGTCTCGACGAGGTGCTCGACGAGCGGTATCTCCAGTATCGGATTCGCAGCACCGAGTACCTGGCTGAGAAGGTTCGCGACGCCGGCATCCCGGTGGTGTGGCCGCCGGGCGGTCACGCGGTTTACCTCGATGCCAGGGCCCTGTTGCCGCACATCCCCCAGACGGAGTACCCGGCGCAGTCGCTCGCCGTCGAGCTCTATCGAGAGGGTGGGGTTCGCGGGGTCGAGATCGGTTCGGTCATGTTCGCCACCCGCCATGCCGACGGCACCGAGACACCGGCGGCCATGGAACTCGTCCGGCTCGCCGTCCCCCGCCGGACCTACACGCAGAGCCATATCGACTACGTGGGGGAAGTGGTCGTCGCCGTGGCGGAACACGCCCCGACGCTGCGCGGATACCGCATCATCGAGCAGGCTCCCTGGCTGCGGCACTTCACGGCCAGGTTCGAGCAGATGGAGTAGCTATTGGCTTTTGGCTATTGGGGGCTAGGGGGGCGGGCGCCGTCGTTGCCGGTTGGCGGGTGTTCAAACAAGCTCTCGACCGGAAGCCGAAGAGTGCGCCGGAACGCTGCGAGGCGGTCCATTTCGACCTGTTGAACCTGACCATCGGCCAACGGGTATCAGGGCGATGCAACACCTACCGCTGCGCATCCTGCGGGCCACGAAAGACCTTCCGGTATGAGCAGGCCGCCGCAGGGGCGCAGCCCGAACGATTCACCACACCAACACCCAGGGTGTGGCAGATTCGCAGTTCACCTGGGGATCATCCACCTGGTTGCCGGTGGCAGGAGCATTCGGCCTCGACGACTAGCGGGCCCTTGCTTCTGGTTCCGGGATATCCAGGCGCGCTCATCGCGGGTGGCCGTCGGCTAGGCTTTGGGCACCTCTCGATGTCTGTCAGAATTCAACAAGGGTGGCGCGCTGTGTTTGGTCGTGCTCGCTGCAGGGCAAGCCTCGTAGCCCTGATGCTGGTTGCAGGGGTGTTCATCGTGGCTCCGGCGGCGGCGGTGATCTCGTTTGGGCCGACCAACTGGGCGGCGGCAGCGATGACTATGGCAGGGGGGTGGCGGTGGATGGGTCGGGCAACGTGTATACCACGGGCTACTTCTTTGGGACGGCGGATTTCGATCCCGGTGCCGGCACGCTCAATCTGACCTCGGCTGGCAGTGGCGACGTGTTTGTCTCCAAGTTGGATTCCGCCGGCAACCTGGTGTGGGCCCGCCAACTGGGCGGCGGCCTCGACGACATTGGCCAAGGGGTGGCGGTGGATGGGTCGGGCAACGTCTATACCACCGGTCACTTCTCGGGGACGGCGGATTTCGATCCCGGTGCCGGCACGCTCAATCTGACCTCGGCGGGCGCTAGCGACGTGTTCGTGGTGAAGTTGGGCGACACGACAGATCCGGTGGTGACGCCTCCTTCTGATGTGGTGGAGGAGGCGACGGGTCCTTCTGGTGCGGTGGTGAGCTTCGGGTCGGGTTCTGCCACCGACAATGTTGGAGTGACTTCGGGTCCGACGTGTGTTCCGCCTTCAGGTTCGTTGTTTCCGATCGGGGTGACGACGGTGACGTGTTCGGCGTCGGACGCGGCGGGGAATGTGGGTTCGGCGTCGTTCACGGTGACGGTGATTCGAGCATCTACGGTGGGTTTGGTGGATCCGGCGCAGGGCCTGTGGTATCTGCGGAACGGTGCCGGTGCGGTGACGTCGTTCTACTTTGGCAACCCGGGGGATTTCCCGATTGTGGGGGATTGGGATTGTGATGGGGATGACACCCCAGGGATGTACCGCCAGTCCGACGGGTTTGTCTACCTGCGCAACTCCAACACCCAGGGGATTGCCGATATCCGGTTCTTTTTGGGGAACCCCGGAGGCCTCCCCATCGTCGGAGACTTCAACGCAGATGGCTGTGACACGGTTTCGATCTACCGGCCGTCGGAGGGCCGCTTTTTCATCATCAACGCCCTCGGCCAAAACGACGGGGGCTTGGGTGCCGCCGAGTTCTCCTACTACTTCGGTAACCCCGGCGACAAGCCGTTTGTGGGTGATTTCAACGGTGACGGGACAGAGACCGTCGGGTTGCATCGCGAGTCCACCGGACTGGTGTATTTCCGCAACACCCACACCCAGGGTGTCGCCGACTCCCAGTTCATCTTCGGGGATCCCGGTGACCGGCTGATCGCCGGAGACTGGGGGATCGTCGATGGGGTGGACACCCCGGCGGTGTTCCGACCCTCGACGACGACCTTCTACTTCCGGCACACCAACACCCAGGGCAACGCCGACTCGCAGTTCACCTGGGGATCAACCACCTGGCTGCCGGTAGCAGGAGCATTCGGTCTCTGACCCTCCGGTCACGAGCTTCGGCGGGGCGCAATGCCCGTAGAAGGTTGGGGTGTTCGACCTCGATGTGACGTCATGCGTTCGATCCTGTGGATACCCCGGGAGCAGCCGACACCCCACCACTCGGAACCCGCTGCGGCGACGCCCCGCGGACTCGCCGTTGGGGCTCCTGGCCCGCACTGCGATTGCTCGGGGCTTGACCGCCCCGGCTTCAGGTCGAACGATCTCCCGAGAGACTCGCAGCCCCGGGTTCAGTCTCAAGGGTTGGTTGTCAGGGACAGCGCTCGCAGGGCTGCCCAGTGGCGCCGGTGCGGTGTGTGCTCACCATTCCGGATCTTGTACGCGTAGTGGATCGAGAGTCCGGTTGCCGCCGCTATGGGCGCTGCCGACACAGTGCGGACCGTTGGGTAGATCGTGTTCGACGATCATCAGCTCCGAGCTGGTCGCGGCATCTTTGAGTTCTTGTTGGTGGCGGTCGAGGATGCCGGCGTGTCCGAGTCGTTCAGCGACGACGGCTTGTCCGTTGATCTTCTGGCTGAGGAGTTGGCGGGCGATGGTGAGGCCGGTCCCGTTGGTGTCGGTGTAGGCCTGGGCTCAGCGGCTTCCTGACGGCGCACGGGGCCGGGCGGTGCTTTATCGTGTGGACCTACATCGATCCGACGGGAGGGACATGAGTGCCGCCGACTTCCTGAAGAAGACCGCCCTCTTCGGTGGGCTCACCGACGCCGACGTGGACAACGTGCTGCGGACCGCCAAGGAACGCAGCTTCCCGGAAGGTGATCTGGTGATCGAGGAAGGTGCCACCGGGCGCGGCTTCTACCTCATCTTGTCGGGTACCGCTCAGGCGCGCAAAGGCGAGACGGTGCTGGCCGACTTCGGGCCGGGTGGCTACTTCGGCGAAATGGCGGTCCTTCTCGAGGACACGCCGCGGACCGCCGATGTCGTCGCCACCAGCGACCTGACCTGTCTCGTGATCACTTCCTGGGATCTCCGAGCCTTCCTCACCACGCATCCGGACGTCGGGGCGCGGATGATGGGTGAGTTGCTCCGGCGTCTCCGCGACACCGACGCACTCCTGCTGGACTGACACCAGCGTGAGCGAGGATGCCTCAGCATCGTTGATCGTCGCCGGATGCCGCGGTTCCATCGGGGTCTCCGGCGAGCAGTACCGCCGGTACGGGGGGAACACGACCAGCCTGTACACCATGGTGGAACCCGATCACTATCTGGTGGTGGACGGGGGGACCGGGCTCCGTCGCCTGCAGCACTCGCTGACACCGGGCCCGAAGCGTTTCACGCTGCTGCTCACGCACTACCACTGGGATCACATCCAGGGGCTCCCCATGTTCGCTCCGTTCTTCGAAGCGGCCAACGAGTTCGTGGTGTACGGCATGGACTACGAGGGTTCGGGCCCGCAGGAGATCATCGACGGCATCATCTGCCCACCCTGGTGGCCGATCACTCTGGCCAAGGCGACCGCTCGGGTCGAGTATCGGACCATCGAAAGGTCGATCACCGTCGGCTCGGTGGTCGTCGACCCGATCGACCTCACTCACCCTCAGGATTCGATCGGATTCCGGCTCACCAAGGACCGGTCCATCGTCATCGCCACCGACCATGAGGCTGGCGATCCTGCGGTGGACGGCCGTCTGGTCGAGGCGGCGCGGGGGGCGCAGGTACTCATCCATGACGCGCAGTACACCCCCGACGAGTACCGGGCCATGCGGGTTGGGTGGGGGCACAGCGACTGGGAGAGTGCTACCAGGGCCGCACGGGAGGCCGGTGTCGAGCGTCTGATCCTCACCAGCCACGATCCCGATCGTTCCGACGACGGCATCGATGCCATCCGAGCCGCGGCTCGGACTCGCTTCCCGCGTACCGACGCCGCCTTCGAGGGGATGTCGATCCCGTTCTGAGAGGGCGCGGCAATAGGTCGCGTGTCCAATGAGGTTTCTGCTTGCCACAAGCAGAAACCTCATCCCGGAGCGAGCCATTGCCGCGCCCTCTGATCGCTACTCGTCGGGCGGGAGCCACCGCGGGTCGAACAGGCTCAGCGAGTTCCACAGCAGCCACCCGCCGCCGTTCTCCTCTGCGGCGCGGATGCTCTCCAGGACCTGCGCTGGCGACCAGGAAAACCCTTGGAGCCACGGCCGCATCAGGGTCCCGCCGACATTGCGCAGCGACGCCGATTCGAGTGCCTCGGACACCACCGTGTACGGGTGGTCGTTTGGTTCATCGAGGTTGAGCCACCCCCGTCCGTAGTGGCTCGGATACAGCATGCCGCTGAGGGCGTCTGCCGACATCGACAGCTCCTCGACCCGCTGCCCGATCCCCTGGTCGTCGGGCACCGACAGGATGATGCCGAAGATGTCGGCAGACACGGCACACCCTTCGGCATGGAGTCGCTGACGCGCCTCGGCGAGGAAGTCGGAGATCGTCTGGACCCGCACCTCCTGGGAAACCGCGCTGATCGAATACTCGGCGACGGTGGTGTTGCCGTCGGTAGGGAACCGGACGTAGTCGAACTGGATCTCGTCGAAGCCCATCCGGCACGCCTCGACGGCGATGGAGAGCGGGTACTCCCAGGCGTCACGATTGGTGGGATCCAGCCAGGTCAGTCCCTTGACGTTGCGCCACACCTCACCGGTCTCGGAGTTGTGGATCGCCCACTCGGGCCGGGCGGGTGCGGCCCAGTAGTCCTGGAAGGTGACCACTCGGGTGATGGTGTACAGCCCTCGGCGGTGGGACTCGGCGATGGCGTATTCGGCGTCGTAGTGGGCGGTCATGGCGCCGAACTCCCGCGCCAGTTCGTGGTCCATGGCGTAGACCACCTGGCCGTCCTCGATCTTGGTGTCGAAGACGAGGGTGTTGATGACCGTGCCCTCGATCAGGCCGAAGATCCAGTCGAGATCGGCACCGGTGTGGACCCGGATGCCCCGGACGACGAAGGGCGCGATCGGGACGTCGAACCGCCCCGGGTCACCGTCCCAGTACGCCTCGGTGTCCTCCCAGGCTATCTTCGAGATCTCGAGCGTGCCCGGTTCCACTCCTGACAGTTCGAACGAGCCGAAGTCGCCGGTGATCGCCGTCCGGTCGCCCAGGGTGACATTGGCTCCGAGCAGCCCGACACCGCGAGGGCCGACCACCCTCCCCTGCAAGACCCGCGGGTTCACCATCAGGGTCAGCCCGGACTGCCGCGGCAGCTCGCCGACCTCGTAGGTGGCCGGGTGGTACCCGCTGGCGGCGACGAAGAGGCGCTCCGGGGCTTCGAAGGCGATGGCGGCACCCCCGTTCTCGTCGGTGGTCACCGTGCGGCCGCCCTCGTTGGTGACCGTTGCGCCGACGACCGGTTGGCCGGTGCGTTCGTCGACGATCAGGAGATGCACCGGGTCGCCGCTGATGAGGCTGGTGACGAGGATCCAGAGGCCGATGATCACGATCGCGCCGGTGGCGAAGGCGGTGCCCTTCAGAAGTAGCGCGGCGATGTTCCGACGACGGCGGGGTCGTCGGAAGCGGGTTCTGCTGCGGCGGCCGTCGAGGATCTCGAGGCCGCCGCGATCCTGACGCATGGTCCTCATGGGTCCGTTCGCGCGGGCTGGGCGCAAAGCATAGGGAGAGCGCTGCGACTCGGGAGGTGGAAGGCCGATGGGATACTTGGCCCGTGTCGCTCATCACCGACCTCGACGTGCGTGATCGTTGGCTGGCTGACGGTCGATCCGCGGTCGCCGTCACGGTCATCGCGGTGGGCGGCACCGTACCGCGACCGGCCGGCTCCCGGATGCTGATCGCCTCGGACGGGGAGATCGTCGGATCGGTGAGCGCTGGCTGTGTGGAGTCGGAAGTGGTCATTCACGCCGCCGAGGTTCTGGCGAGCGGCGAGCCGCAGGTCCGTTCTTACGGGATCAGCGACGAGGCGGCGTTCCAGGTCGGCCTCGCCTGTGGCGGGACGATCCGGGTGCTCATCGAGCCATGGTGAGCGCACTCGACGCGGCTCGTCAGATCGTCGCCGCCGGCAGGACCGGCGCGCTGGTGACCGTGCTGAGCGGCCCGCACCGCTGGGAACGCCTCGTCGTCGACGGAGACGGACAAGCCATCGCCGACCCGCACGGCGTGATCGACGATGGCGCGGCCGCCATCCTGACCGGGGTCATCGGGCGCGAGGCGACGGGCGTGGTCGAGCTCGGGAACACCGAGGTGTTCGTCGAGGTGATAGGACCCGGTCCGACCCTCGTGATCTGCGGGGCAGGCCCGATCGCCGAGGCTCTGTCCGCGATGGCCACGCCCGCCGGGTTCACCGTGGACGTGATCGACCCGCGCCGGGCTTTCGTGCGACCCGAGCGGTTCCCGATGGCTCGATCGGTACGACAGGGGTGGCCGGACCAGATCCTCGCCCTCGACGCGCTCGATTCGCGCACCTACGTCGTGTCACTGCTCCACGAGGCTCGCTTCGAAGCCGACCTGTTCCCGCTGTTGCTCAGCTCGTCGGTTCGCTACATCGGGGCACTGGGCTCGCGCAGGACGCACGCCGCCCGACTCGACCGGCTCAGGAGCGAAGGTTTCGAGGAGACAGACCTCGAGCGCATCCACGGCCCGGTCGGCCTCGACATCGGGGCGGAGACGCCCGAAGAAATCGCGGTGTCGATCCTTGCCGAGATGGTGGTGACCCGCAGGGGGGCCGATCGGCTCAGAGCGCGCGCAAATAGGTCGCGGGTCAAATGAGGTTTCTGCTTGTGGCAAGCAGAAACCTCATCCCGGGGCGAGCCTATTTGCGCGCGCTCTCAGCGGCTGGCGACGATGAAGATCCGGCGGAACGGGAAAAGGGTGGTGCCGTCCGGCCGACGGGGATAGGCGGAGCGCACTCGCTCGGCGTATTCGCTCAGGAACGCCGGTCCGTCCTCGCCGAGGACCTCCAGGTGGGGCCGGGCCGCGGTGCCCGACACCCACCGCGGCACCGGGTCGTCCCCGGTGAGCAGATGGATGTACTCGGTCTCCCACAGGTCGATCCGGTAGGCTACCGGGGCCAGGGCGTCGTAGTACTCCTCGGGATCCGCCACCGGCCGCTCTCGCCGAAGGTGTCCGACACGGTCACGCCATCGGGGGCTCGCCGCCGTCTCGGCGAGGATGGTGTGCGACGGGGCGTCGAAGTTGCGGGGCATCTGCACAGCGAGCACGGCGGTTCCGGCCATGAGGCGTGGGAGCAGCGTCGTGTGTCCGTCGACCCACTGCAGCACCGCGTTGCACACGGCCACGTCGGCGGTCTCCGGCGGCTCCCAGTCGGTGATGTCGCCCGAGACCCAGCGGACATCGGTTCGCTGACGGGCGACCTCGAGCATCTCCGCCGACGAGTCCAGCCCGGTGATGTCGGCATGGGGCCAGCGTTCGGCGAGGAGCGCCGTGACCAGTCCCGTGCCGCAGCCGAGGTCCCAGACGCTCCCCGGTGAGTCGACGGGGATGCGGGCGAGGAGGTCGACCGCCGGTCGCAGGCGATCGTGGGTGAACTCGAGGTACCGGTCCGGATCCCATCTCACGCGGAGCCTACGTGACCTGCGGGCCGCACGCCGCGGCCGGGCTCATCGGCGTGCCGAGGCCAGGAGGAACACGCCAGCCAGGAGCGCAGCGGTCGGTCCGAGCCCGATCAGCGAGATCGTGTCGGAGACACTGCCACCTATGCCCTGGTACACCTGGCTGACGAAGAAAATGGGCATCGCCAGGATGGCCAGCCCGAGAGGGAGATGGGCGAGTCGGGCGCGGGGGAGGGCGATGAGTGCAGCGGCGAGAGCCGCCGCCCCGAGAAGCACCCAGGCGATGGCGGGTTGCGCAGCGGTCGCCACGTCCCACAGGAAGGCGAAGGGGATCTCGAAGGCATCGAGGTCGCCTCCACCGTCGCGGAGCCAGGGCAGGGCTACCGCAGCCCCGATCGAGAGGATTCCCAGCAGCGGGAGGACGAACCGCCGGAGCGTCGACGGGGTTCGCTCGTCGGACACCCTCGACGCGGCGGGGGTGGCGCCGCGTCGGTCCAGCATCACCAGGCGTCGGTTGTCCACCCAGCCGGACCAGCCGTTGTCGCCGACGACGCGGGCCCAGTCACCTCGCGTCTCGGCCACCACGAGCTCCACCCGCGGTTCCAGGTGCACGTCGGCGGGTGCCCTCCCGTCCGGTCGCGGCCATGCCGGGAGGCCACCGCGGGGCACAACGTGAGTCGGCGCCCATACCCGCTCCAGGACACGGGTGTGCTCGGCTTCGGGCTCCGGTTCGTCGTCAACGACCTGGGTAGCGTCCGGATCGGCGGCATCGGTGTCAAACTGTGACACCGGCGGTGCGAACGGTGAGGCACCGGCCTCGGGCACCGCCACGGCCGGGGCGTCGGCGGTGGTTGCTGGTGAGGGGGCGAGTGCGGTCTCGGCGAGTCCGGCGATGGCATAGACCCCGCCGAGCACCGAGTGCTTGGACAGTCGGTCGGCAGCGATCCGCGCGGTGAGGGTGGCGGTCAAGACGCCGTCTTCGAATCGGACGTCGGTGGCGACCCCGGGAACCGGTTCGGCGAGCGCCGCCACGATTCCGTCAACGCGGTCGGCCGGCGCCTCGGGTTCGATCATTCGATGGGTCAGCAGCAGGTCGCCGTCGCTCTCGGCCACATCGATGCCGACGGGCCGGTCGCCGACGACCGTGATCTCGCCGTCCGCGATGGAGCGGACATCGGGGTTCGCATCGAACCACGGACGCACGCGTTGCAGGACGCCTTCGTGTTCTGTCGTCACCACCGCAACGCTACTCGCACCGGGGAGGTTCGGGCAGCACCGACCGGTAGGGTTCACCCGTTCCGACACGAGAAGGGGAGGGCGGGTGATCGAGCGCCCGGCGTTCACCGTAGGCATCGAGGAGGAGTACCTGCTCGTCGACCCGGACACCCGCGACCTCGTGGGTAATCCGGGTGGCTCCTTCATGGCCGAGTGCGCCGAGCTCCTCGGTCCTCGGGTGAGCCCGGAGCTCCTCAAGGCTCAGGTCGAAGTCGTGACCAGCCCGGCGGCGGACATCGGCGGTGCCGGAGCCGAGTTGCGGTCGCTGCGGTCATCGGTGTGCGATATCGCCGAGCGTTACGGGTTCAGGGTGATCGCCGCATCGACCCACCCGTTCGCCCACTGGGAGGCACAAGAGATCACCGACACGGAGCGGTATCTGATGCTCGCCCAGGACCTCCAGGGCGTGGTGCGTCGGCTCATGATCTGCGGGATGCACGTGCACGTCGGGATCGAGGACCCGGATCTGCGGCTCGACCTGATGAACCAGGTGGTCTACTTCCTGCCCCACCTGCTCGCCATGAGCACCTCTTCACCGTTCTGGGACGGCGGCGACACCGGCCTCAAGTCGTATCGGATGGCCGTGTTCTACTCGATGCCTCGCACCGGGCTGCCCGAGCCGTTCTCCTCATGGGCCGAGTACGAGCGTCACGTCGCCGTGCTGCGCGACGCCGGTGTCATCGAGGATGCGTCCCGACTCTGGTGGGACGTTCGGCCCTCGGCCCGCTACCCGACCATCGAGATGCGCATCTCCGACGTGTGCACCCGCGTCGACGACGGTCTCGCCGTCGCCGCCGTGTTCCAGTCGCTCCTCGGGATGCTGTTCCGGCGCCGCCAGCAGAACCAGCGGTGGCGCACCTACGCGACGATGCTCATCCGCGAGAACGTGTGGCGGGCCCAGCGCTACGGGGTCGAGGCGACACTGATGGACTTTGGTCGCGGGGTTCTCGTTCCTTACCCCGACCTGGTCGACGAGATCGTCGAGCTGGTCCGTACTGACGCCGAGGAGTTGGGCTGCCTCGACCACGTGCTGCGGGCGCCGGGGATCGCCGCCGAAGGCACCAGCGCTGATCGTCAACTCGCCGCCTATCGGGCCGTCGTCGACGCAGGCGGCTCCGTCCACGAAGGCCTAGTCGCCGTGGTCGACGAGCTGATAGTGGATACGAAGGTAGGACTTTGACGGCTACCAGCTCCCGGCCACCAGCTACCAGCCAGACCAACCCGGGGCGAGTCCGGCTGGTAGCTGGTAGCCGGTAGCTGATAGCTGGTCTAGCCTCTCGGTCGCTGACCACGAGGGAGTCTGTTGTGTTCGATCCCGCAGCCCGGGCGGTGGAGGCGGCGCTGGCCGGCGGTGCCGAATACGCCGATGCCCGGTTCGTCGAGAGCCGGGAAGAGCAGATCCAGGCGCAGAACGGTCGCGTCGAGAGCGTCGATCGGGGCGAGAGCCTCGGCGTCGGCGTCCGGGCCCTCATCGGCTCGTCGTGGGGCTTCTTCGCCACGCCCGATCTGAGCGACTCCGCCCTCGACGCCGCGGGTCGTCGTGCCGTCGACATCGCCCGCGCCTCGGCGGTCGCACCCGGACCGGCGATGCCCCTCGCCGACGTGCCGGTCGTGGAGGCGGAGTACGAGACGCCTCACGAGGAACCCCCCTTCGAGGTGAGCCTGTCGGAGAAGGTGGACCTCTTCACCGGTATCACCACGACCATGGCGGGGGTCGAGGGGATCCGGATCGCCACTGCTTCGTTCGGGGCCTGGGACACCCACAAGTGGTTCGTGTCGTCGCAGGGACATCGCATCCATCAGCACATCGTCGAGACCGGTGGTGGTTTCGACGCCACCGCGGTGGGCGAGGCAGAGACCCAGCGTCGCTCCTACCCGCAGTCCTTCGGGCAGTACGAGACGGGCGGGTTCGAGGTGATTCGGCGGTGGGACTTTCCGGCCCATGCCGAGCGGATCGCCGAGGAGGCCGCCGCGTTGCTCTCGGCCGATCAGTGCCCCGAGGGTGAGATGACGCTGATTCTGGAGGGGAGCCAGCTCGCCCTGCAGATCCACGAGTCGGTCGGGCACGCCATCGAACTCGACCGCATCCTGGGGTGGGAGGCGGCCTTCGCCGGGACCTCGCACCTGGAGCTTCCCAAGCTAGGGACCCACAGATATGGGTCGGAACTGATGAACATCACCGCCGACGCCACGCTGCCCGGAGCGCTGGGCACCTTCGGATTCGACGACGAGGGCACCCCGTCACAGCGCGTTCCCATCGTCGACGAGGGTCGGTGGGTGGGCGTGCTGTCGGGACGGGACTCGGCGTCGATCGCCGATCTCCCCCCGGGCGGCATGGTGCGCGCCGACGGGTACAACCGCCTCCCCATGGTCCGGATGACCAACGTCGGTCTGCTTCCGGGCTCGTCGTCGCTGGACGAGATGGTCGCCGAGACCGAGCGCGGGGTGCTCATGTCGACCAACCGCTCGTGGTCGATCGACGACAAGCGGCTCAACTTCCAGTTCGGCTGTGAGATTGGATGGCTGATCGAGAACGGCAAGCTCGGCAAGATGGTCAAGAACCCGACCTACACCGGGATCACCCCGCGCTTCTGGGCACAGCTCGACATGCTGGCCGGTGAGGACGAGTGGGTGCATTGGGGGACGCCAAACTGCGGGAAGGGTCAGCCGATGCAGGTGGCGCACACCGGGCACAGTGCCAGCCCGGGTCGATTCGCCGAGGTTCGAGTGGGGGTACGGGGATGAACGAAGCACAAGTGATCGCGGATCGGCTCATCGAGATCGTCGGCGACCGGGCCGAGGCGGAGGCGACCGTCAGCACCGGTCGCGAGGCACTCACCCGGTTCGCCAACTCGTTCATCCACCAGAACGTCGGCGAGGACGCCGTCGCCATCCGCCTGAGGGTCGCCGTGGACGGTCGGGTCGCCGCCCTGACCGGCAACCTGGTCGACGACGAGGCGCTGCAGCGGCTCGTCGACGACGCCTTGGAGGCGGCCTCCTTGCAGCCGGTCGACGCGGAGTGGGCGGGGCTCACGCCGCCAACACCGGTGAACAGCAGCGATCGGTCGGACCCGGCCACCGCTGCCGCCTCACCGGAGGACCGCGCCGAGGTGGTGCGTCAGTTCATCGCCGCCGGACCCGACTATCTGGCCGCCGGCTATTGCGACACCTCGGACCAGCAGATCGGCTTCGCCAACTCGCTGGGCCAGCGCGCCGCCGGGCGCAACACCAGGGCATCCATCGACGGGATCCACCAGACGGGGGAGAGCGCCGGTTCGGGCCATCAGACTTCCCGGTCGATCGGAGACCTCGACGGCGCTGCCACCGGTGGTCAGGCGACCAGCCTGGCGCGACAGGGCATGGGTGCGTACGACATCAAGCCCGGCCACTACGAGGTCGTCCTGTCACCCGAGTGTGTGGCGACGATCATCGTGTTCCTCACCTTTTACGGATTCAACGGCAAGGCCGTCGAGGACGGACGGTCCTTCGTCGATCTCGGTGCCGAGCAGTTCGACCCGAAGGTCACACTGGTGGACGACCCGCTGTCGGAGGATGCGCTGTGGGTTCCGTTCGATGCAGAGGGCACGCCTCGGGTCGGTCTCGACCTGATCCGCAACGGCATCACTTCAGGGGTCACCCACGATCGGCGCACGGCTGCCAAGGCGGGCGTCGAGTCGACCGGTCACGCCCACGAGGCGAGCGCAGCGTGGGGGCCGATGGCGGCCAACCTGCGCATCCAGGCGGGCGGCACGGAGTTCGAGGACATGATCTCGACCGTCGAACGGGGGCTCTACGTGACCACGTTCAACTACTGCCGGGTACTCGACCCGAAGAGCATGGTGGTGACCGGTCTGAGCCGCAACGGCACCTTCATGATCGAGCATGGGAAGATCACCGGTGCTGTCACCAACCTGCGTTTCACCCAGTCGTTCATCTCGGGCATCGGCCCGGGCAACGTGATGACCGTGGGCAACGACGTCCGGTACGCCGACTCCGAGTTCGGCGCCGGCTTCGTCCGGGCACCGTCGCTCCAGTTGGCCTCCTGGAACTTCACCGGAGGAGCGGAGGGCTAGGCGCCGTTGCCGGTTGCCCGGTTCCCGTTGCGCGGCTTCCTCTCTCCCCCCGTAGGGGGGGAGGGGGGAGGGCGATCGCGCAGCGGCCGTCTGGTGCGTACTAAGTGCTTCGGATCACTCCCTCTCGGGTCGTTGCCGCAATCGCTTCGTCTCGGCCTTTTGGCTCTTTGCTTCTAGGCGGCGTTTTCGGGACGCGAACGTGGGCCGGGTGGGGCGGCGGGTGCGGGTCGTGCGCAGCGCGTCGACGAGGAGTCCGGCCAGTCGCCGGCGCGCCAGGGCGCGGTTCTGCCATTGGGAGCGGGTGTCGTCGACGACGACGCTCACCGATCCGCCGCGAACCCGGTTTCCGAGGCGCTTGAGGAGCCGTTCGCGCAGGTCTTCGGGGACGGCACTGCTGGTCCCGGCATCCCACAGCAGTTCGACCCTGGTGTTCGCCTTGTTGGCGTGCTGGCCCCCGGGTCCCCCGGACGGCGAGAAGCGCCAGGTGAGCTCGCCGGGCGGGATCGAGAAGACGCCGCCGATATCGAGGTGATCGTTGCCGCTCATCACGGCCCATCGTACGGGAGGGGTCCCCGCCGGTAGCCTGAGCGGATGATCGACGATCCGCTCTGGCCCCGCGCCGACGGTTGGCTTGCTTCGGGTTCGGCGTCGCCGGACCTGGCCGTGGTCGGGGTGCCCACCTCTTCGGCATCGCTGAGTCCGTCGGAGGCGTGGCGCATGCCCGGTGCGTTCCGGGAGGTGCTCGGCCGGTTCTCGACCTGGGACTCCGAGGATCGCGTCGACATCGGCGGTCTGGCGGTCACCGACCTGGGTGACTGGGCGGTCGATGCGCTGGACATGCACGGTGTTCTCGAAGGTGTGGCCGACCTCGCCAGGGCACTCGATGGCGCGGCGATCCACGCGTTCGTCGGCGGCGACAACGCCATCACCCGGCCCTTGGTCAGGGGGCTCTTTCCTGGCCACCTTGAACGGGTCGGCGTGCTCACTCTCGACGCCCACCACGACGTGCGTTCTCTCGACAACGGCCCGACCAACGGCACACCCATCCGCGGTCTCATCGAGGACGGCCTGCCGGGTCGCAACGTCACCCAGGTGGGAATCCACTCGTTCGCCAACTCGGGTGATTACCGCCACTACTGCGAGGAGCAAGGGATCGAGGTGATCACGATGGCCGCAATCGATGAGGTCGGTGCCGGGTGGCTGGTGTCGACAGCGCTCGACGATCTCGCCGAGCGCTGTGATCGGATCTTCGTGGACGTCGACATGGACGTGCTCGACGTCGCTTTCGCACCCGGGTGCCCGGGGGCGCGGCCGGGCGGGATGATGCCGCGACAACTTGCCGCGGCGTGTCGCGCCGCCGGTTCCCACACGGCGGTGGTGGCGGTCGACTTCGTGGAGGCCGACCCGACCCGGGATCCTTCAGGGGCGACCACGATGCAAGTGGTAAACGCCTTCCTGGCTTTCTGCTCGGGTCTGGCGCAGCGGAGATCGTCGTGACCCGGACGGTCACCATCACCGGTGGGCCGCTGGGCATCGACGACGTCGTGGCCGTCGCCGCGGGTGAGGGGACCGTCGAGATCGATCCGTCGGTCCCCGACCGGATGGCGGCGGCGCGGGCCGTGATCGAAGCCGCCGTGGCCTCGGGCGCCGTCGTCTACGGCGTCACAACCGGTTTCGGGGCCCTCGCCGGGACCCGGGTGCCCCCGTCGGAGTCGGCGGCGATGCAGGTGGCTTTGTTGCGTTCTCATGCCGCCGGCGTGGGCGATCCGCTGCCGGCAGAACTGGTGCGCGCCATGATGCTGCTGCGAGCCCGGACCCTGGCGCAGGGGCACTCCGGGGTTCGCCCGGTCGTCGTGGAGCGGATCGTCGACCTGTTGCGACACGGCGTGCTCCCGGTGGTGCCCTCTCAGGGCTCGGTCGGGGCCTCTGGTGACCTCGCCCCGTTCGCCCACCTGGCCCTTCCGCTGATCGGCGAGGGCGAGGTCACGGTGGGCGGCGAGCGCCGGCCAGCGGACGAGGTGCTTGCGGACGTCGGCCTGGAACCGCTCACGCTGCAGCCCAAGGAGGGGCTCAGCCTGCTCAATGGGACCGAGGGCATGCTCGCCCATCTAGTGCTCGCCATTCACCGGGCCCGTCGCCTCGCCGACACCGCCGACCTGGCGTGTGCGTTGTCGGTAGAGGCTTTGATGGGGAGTCAGCGTCCGTTCATGGCCGAGGTGCACGCGCTGCGGCCCCACCCCGGCCAGACGGAGTCGGCCCGTCGGATCCGGGAAGCGATCGAAGGCAGTGGGATCGACTCCAGCCATCACGATGATTTCGATCACGCCGTCCAGGACGCATACAGCCTGCGGTGCGCCCCGCAGGTTCACGGGGCGGCGCGGGACGTGATCGAGTTCGCCGCGGGCGTCGCCGAACGCGAGCTGGGAGCGGTGGTGGACAACCCGATCGTCCTCGATTCGGGTGAGGTCGTGTCGGCGGGCAACTTTCACGGGCAGCCGCTCGCCTTCGCCCTCGACTTCCTGGCGATGGCGGCGACCGAACTCGCATCCATCTCGGAGCGTCGCACCGACCGTCTGCTCGACCCGACCAGGTCGGGGGGACTTCCGCCCTTCCTGGCGACCCGGCCCGGGCTCGACTCGGGATACATGCTCGCCCAGTACACCGCGGCCGCTCTCGTTGCCGAGAGTCGCGTGCTGTGTCATCCGGCTTCCGTCGACAGCATCCCCACCTCCGGGCTCCAAGAGGACCACGTGTCGATGGGCTGGGGCGCCGGCCGCAAACTCATGACGGTGCTCGACAACGTGGAACGGGTTCTCGCCGTCGAACTGCTGTGTGCTGCCCAGGGCGTCGACCTGCGGGCGCCGCTCGAACCCGCACCGGGCACGGCCTCCGTGCACCGGGCGATCAGGTCGGTCGTCCCGCCCCTCGACGGCGACCGCCCGCCCGGTCCCGACATCGAAGCGGTGGCGGTCCTGGTGCGTCGGGGCTCGGTGGCAGGGTGAGCGGGACAGTGCGCCGGAGCCTCAAGTGGACCCAGCATGGTCCGGAGGTCCTGCCGGCCTGGGTCGCCGAGATGGACTTCGGTATCGCAGCCCCGGTCGCGGCCGCGCTCCACGAGGCGGTGGATGACGCCGCCACCGGATATCCGTCTCCCGCGGCGGAGGCCGCCGTGGCAGCCGCCGCCAGCGCCTTCTGGGAGCAGCGGTTCGGATGGTCGGTCGATCCGGGGCGTGTCGCCCACGCGCCGGATGTCGTCGAAGGCCTGCGGAGGGCGGTGGTCCATCTGACCGAACCGGAAACGCCGGTGGTGGTCCCCACACCGGCCTACTACCCGTTCTTCTCGATGGTGGAGCGGGCCGGACGCACCATGGTGGGTGTGTCGTCACGGAGGGACGACGACGGTCGTTGGCGCCTCGACATCGATGCGATCGCCGCGGCGTTGCGTGACGGAGCAGGCTCCGTGGTGTTGTGCAACCCGTGGAACCCGACGGGTCGCTGTCTCGACACCGAGGAGGTCGCCGCGGTGATCGACGTGGCTCGGGCACATGGTGCCCGGGTCCTAGCCGACGAGGTGCATGCCGCTCTCATCTATCCCGGGTCTACTCACGGCGTCGCCGCCGCCCTCGACCCGGAGACGGTGGTGACGGTCACCGCCGCCTCCAAGGCATTCGACATCCCCGGCCTCAAGGCCGCCCAGGTGGTCCTCACCAATAGTCGCGACCTCGAAGTGTGGAGTGGCTACTTCACGCCGGACAAGGCCGGTGTCGGTACGTTTGGTCTCGTCGCCAGCGCAGCGGCGTACTCGGACGGCGGTCCCTGGCTGAACGAGGTGCTGGGCCGCCTCGACGGTCTCCGGCACCGACTCGTGAGCCTCGTCGAGGAGCATCTCCCTCGGGCCTTGTGTCCATTGCCCGAGGCCACCTACCTGGCGTGGATCGACCTGAGCGCCTACCTGTCTGAGAGTCCGGCCGCCCATCTGCTCGAGCACGCACGGGTCGCCCTCACCGAGGGGGCCCAGTTCGGGCCGGGCGGCGAGGGCCACGTGAGGTTCAACTTCGCCACCGACGATGAGGTCCTCGTCGAGATCGTCGCTCGGATGGCTTCAGTGCTGGAAGCCCGCTGACGACGGGGCGGTCGTCACCACGGCCCGATACCCTCAGGGGTATGAGCAGCCCCCGCACCGTCCGTGCCTCCCGGGGTGCCACGCTCACCACCAAAGGTTGGCTCCAGGAGGCGGCACTCCGCTGCTTGATGAACAACCTGGATCCGGAGGTGGCCGAGCGACCCGAGGATCTGGTGGTCTATGGCGGAACCGGTCGTGCCGCCCGCTCGTGGGAGGCGTACGACGCCATCGTCCGAACCCTCACCGACCTGGAGAACGACGAGACGCTCCTCGTGCAGTCCGGCAAGCCGGTGGGGGTGTTTCGCACCCACGACATGGCGCCCCGGGTGCTCATCGCCAACAGCCTGCTGGTCCCCGACTGGGCCGACTGGGACACCTTCCGGGAGCTCGAAGCCGCCGGTCTCACCATGTACGGGCAGATGACTGCCGGGTCCTGGATCTACATCGGCACCCAGGGCATTCTCCAGGGCACGTATCAGACCTTCGCTGCCATCGCCGAGCTGCGGTTTGGCGGCACGCTCGAGGGCACGCTCACGCTCACCGCCGGACTGGGGGGCATGGGGGGCGCTCAGCCGCTGGCGGTCACCATGAACGGTGGTGTGGCGCTGTGCATCGAGGTAGACCCGTCCCGGATCGAGCGTCGCCTGGAGACCCGTTACCTCGACGTGCGCGCCCGCGATCTCGACGACGCCATCGCCCGCTGCTTGGAAGCCAAGAGGAAGCGCCACGCCCTGTCGGTCGGGGTCGAGGGCAACGCCGCCGACGTGTTCCCGGCGCTGCTCGAGATGGGTCTGGAGGTGGACATCGTTACCGATCAGACCTCGGCCCACGATCCACTGGTCGGGTATGTGCCTTCGGGGTACGACGTCGACGATGCTGACCGGCTCCGAGAGAAGGATCCTGCCGGGTATGTCGATGCGGCTCGGGAGAGCATGGCGCGACACTGCGAGGCGATGGTCGGTTTCCAGCGGGCCGGCGCCGAGGTGTTCGACTACGGCAACAACCTGCGCGGCGAGGCCCTCGCCGGCGGGTACCCCGACGCCTTTGCCTACCCCGGGTTCGTCCCGGCGTACATCCGCCCGCTGTTCGCCGAAGGTAAGGGCCCGTTCCGTTGGGTCGCGCTGTCGGGTGACCCGGAGGACATCTCCACCACTGACAAGGCGGTGTCCCGCCTGTTCCCGAAGGATCTGCCCCTGCAGCGGTGGTTGCAGCTGGCGTCGGAGCGGGTGGCGTTCCAGGGGCTCCCCGCCCGGATCTGCTGGCTCGGCTACGGCGAACGCCATGAAGCGGGCCTCGCCTTCAACGAGCTGGTCCGATCCGGCGCGGTTTCGGCACCGATCGTCATCGGCCGTGACCACCTCGACTCCGGGTCGGTGGCGTCCCCCTATCGGGAGACCGAGGCGATGCTCGACGGATCCGACGCGATCGCCGACTGGCCGATCCTCAACGCCCTGCTCAACACGGCGTCGGGCGCAGCCTGGGTGGCGGTCCACCACGGAGGTGGGGTCGGCATCGGCAAGTCGATCCATGCCGGGGCCCAGGTGGTGGCCGACGGCACCGAGCAGGCGGCGCTGCGCCTGGAGCGGGTGCTCACCAACGACCCGGGCACCGGCGTCATGCGCCACGCCGACGCCGGGTACCCACGGGCGATCGAGGTGGCCCGGGAGCGCGGCGTGCGGTTGCCGATGGAGGAGTGAGATGGCAGACGGCAGATGGCAGACGGCAAGAGGCAGATGGCCGACGGCAGAAGGCAGACAGCGTCCGGCAGCCGGTCATGCCATCTGATCTACTCATAACCAACATCGGGGCATTGGTGACGAATGCGTCGGGGGTGCCGGGTGATGTGGCGGTGCTGCGCGACGGTGCTGTTGGCATCCGGGATGGGGTGATCGCCTGGGTGGGGAGGGCGGCCGACGTTCCCGACGAGTATCGCGGGGTGCCGTCGGTGGATGCCGACGGGCGGGCGGCCATCCCGGGGTTCGTCGATGCGCACACGCATCTGGTGTTCGCCGGCGACCGGTCCGACGAGTTCGCCCGCCGCCTGGTCGGTAAGGACTACGAGGCGATCCTGGCGTCCGGGGGTGGGATCCATTCGACGGTGGCTGCCACTCGGGCGGCCCCGTTCGAGTCGCTGGTCTCCGAGGCCGCGGCGCGGCTCGATCGGATGCTGGCATACGGGACCACGACCATCGAGGCCAAGTCGGGGTACGGGCTGACCACGGCTGACGAGGTGCGCATCCTCGAAGCGACCAGCGATGCCGGGGAGCGGTCCCCGGTCGATGTCGTCGCCACCTTCCTCGGTGCACACGTCCCGGACCGCGGCGTCGGGATCGACGACTACGTGGACTTGGTGGTCGACGAGATGCTGCCGGCGTGCGCGCCCCTGGCATCGTTCTGCGACGTCTTCTGCGACCCGGCTGCGTTCGGGGTCGAGGCGACCGAGAGGATCCTGCAGGCGGCGCGGGCGGTGGGCCTCGATCTCCGCCTCCATGCCGAACAACTTGGCCACGGCGGCGGTGCAGGACTGGCCGCCCGTCTGGGCGCGGCCTCGGCCGATCATCTCGACCATGCCACCGCCGAGGACGCGGCCGTCCTCGCCGCCGCCGGGGTGGTGGCGGTGCTGCTCCCCGGCGCCTCACTGTCGATGGGGACCGCCCAAGCTCCGGCCCGGATGCTGTGGGATGCCGGGGTCACCGTGGGCCTCGGTACCGACTGCAACCCCGGGACCTCGTTCGTCGAGAACATGGGCTTCGTCGTCGCCCTGGCGTGCCTGGAGATGGGGCTGACGCCCGACGAGGCCCTGTGGGCGGCGACCCTCGGCAGCGCCCGCTCACTGCGTCTCGACGACCGCGGTCGGGTCGTGCCGGGGACCATCGGAGACCTGGTCATCCTGGACGCGCCGTCACACCATCACATTCCGTACCGGCCGGGCACGGATCTGGTTTGGAAGGTGGTCAAGGGAGGTCAGTTGGTGGTGAGCGGATGACGCGTAGACCTTTGACGCTCAACGCTTAACGCTTAACGCAGGACCCTTCTTGCGTTGTGCGTAGACCCTTGACGCTTAACGCTTAACGCTTAACGCAGGACCCTTCTTGCGTTGTGCGTAGACCCTTGACGCTTAACGCTTAACGCTCAACGCAGGACCTCTTGCGTTGTGCTAGACCCTTGACGCTTGACGCTTGACGCTTAACGCAGGACCTCTTGCGTTGAGCGTAAGCGTTAAGCGTTGTCTTGTGCGTCGAGCGTTAAGCGTTGTCGGCCGTCCCCTAGTCTCGTGCGCATGTCCCGGCTGCGTTCGATCAAGCCCTATCTGAACCACGAGCACCCGTTGCGGTTCGCCCATCGGGGGTCGCGGCTGCTGTGGCCGCAGAACACGATGATGGCGTTCCAGGGTGCCATCGACCTGGGGTACCGCTACGTGGAGACCGACGTTCACCTGAGCCGCGACGGCCGGGTGGTCGTCTTCCATGACGATGACCTGGAGCGGCTCACCGACGGCACCGGGATGGTGTGGGACCACGACTGGGCCGACCTGCAGAGCCGCGACGCCGCCCACACCTTTGGCCGCCGCCTCGGGTACCCGTTCCGGGGCACCGGGGTGGGCATCCCGTCGCTGGAGGAGGTGTTGACCACCTTCCCGGACCTCCAGATCAACATCGACCTCAAGCAGACCGGGATGGAACAGGCGCTCGCCGACGAACTGGAGCGCCTCGGCGCTCGCGACCGGGTGCTCATCGGGTCCTTCTTCGACGACCGGGTAGCCGGGTTCCGCCGAATCACTGCCGGTCGGGTCGCCACCTCCGCCGGGCCCCTGGAGACCCGGGCCGCCTTTGTGGCCGCATTGCGCGGGCGACCGATCGAAACCGAGGCGGATGCCTTTCAGGTACCCGTGCGCAAGGGCGCGATGTGGGTACCCAGTCGCCGGTTCATCGAGGCCGTCCACGCCGCCGGGCGACAGATCCACGTGTGGACGGTCAACACCGCGGCGCGCATGCGGCGGCTCCTGGACGCCGGGGTCGACGGCATCGTCACCGATCGCCCCGATGTGCTCAACGAGGTGGTCACCGGGAGGAGTCCGGGGTGAGCGACGCGCTGCTCGGCTCGATCGTCAGGCTTCAGGTGCAGCGCGACCCGCTGAAGTCACGCGGTGAGGGATACGACCCGAGGCCGATCCTCGCCGTCGAGGAGGCCGCCATCGGTCCGCTGGGGATGGTGGGTCGTCATGACGGAGCCTGGGTGGTCGACGCTCACCACGGCGCCCATCCCCGCAGCCGGGCGGGAGGAAGACGGGCGCTGTCGATCGGATTCACCGCCCACTACGCCGCCATGGCCGATCTCTTCGGTTCGGCGCCGCTGGGGTGTGCCGGCGAGAACATCATCGTGGAGACCGACCGGATGATCCGAGCGGAGGACCTCGAGGGCGACCTGGTCGTGACCACCGGGGGCGGTGAGCTTCGCCTGCCGGGTGCCCGGGTGGCGGCACCATGCCTGGAGTTCGCCTCGTTCCTGCTGGGGAGGCAGAGCGTTGCTCCCCGGTCGGAGATCGCCGCCGACGTGGCATCGCTCGACGAGGGGGTCCGCGGTTTCATCCTCGAAGTTTCCCGTCTCGAACGACCCGTCGTGATCCGCATCGGCGATCCGGTGTCGGTCCGAGCAGGCACTGCCTGACGAGCTCCGCCCGGGATGTGGTCGGTGTGGCGCGCGATCGTGGGCGACGGCACAATGGGGTCACCCGGCAGCGCTGGCGGCCGGACGAAGCGAGACCAAACGGGGAGGGATCGATCATGCATCGTCGCTGGCTGCGGCGTCTGGTACTGGTATCCGTGTTCGCACTGGTGGTGGGTGCGTGCGGCGACGACGACGGGGCTGGGGACTCCGGTGAGGGGCTCAAGGTCGCCTTCGTGTACGTGGGACCGATCGGGGACGCAGGGTGGACGTGGGCCCACGACCAGGGCCGGCTCTACCTGGAGGAGAACCTTCCGGGCGTCGAGACGACGTTCTTGGAGAGCGTGCCCGAGGGAGCCGAGTCACAGCGGGTCTTCGAAGACCTGGCGGAGGACGGTTATGACCTGATCTTCGGCACATCGTTTGGTTACATGGATCCGATGCTGGCCGCAGCGGCGAACTATCCCGATGTGGCCTTCGAGCACGCGACCGGGTTCCTGCAGGCCGACAACCTGGGCAACTACTTCGGTGCGGCCGAGGAGGGGCGGTATCTGACTGGCCTCGCCGCCGGCGCCGCGACCACCACGAATCTGATCGGCTACGTGGCCGCGTTCCCGATCCCCGAGGTGCTGCGCGGGATCAACGCGTTCACGATCGGTGTTCGCGAGGTGAACCCGGATGCTCAGGTGCAGGTGATCTGGACCAGCACCTGGTTCGGACCCGATCTGGAGCGTCAGGCGGCCGAAGCCGCCCTCGATGCCGGTGCCGACGTGATCGCCATGCACCAGGACTCCCCGGCGCCGGGACAGGCTGCTGCGGATCGCGGAGCCAAGTGGGTGGGGTACAACTCCGACATGTCGGTGTTCGCGCCCGAGGCGTGGCTGACGGCCCCGGTCTGGGACTGGGGGCCTTTCTACCTGCAGCGTGCGCGCGAGGTCCTCGACGGGACGTGGACCAGCGAGTCCTACTACGGCAACATGGCCGGTGGGATGGTCTCGTTGGCGCCGTTCGGCCCCTCCGTGAGTGAGGAGACCCGTGGGCTGATCGAGAGCCGTCGGGCGGCGATCATCGATGGGACCTTCGCCATCTTCGTCGGACCCCTGTACGACCAGAACGGCGTTCTGATCTACGGCGAGGGCGTCGTACCGAGCCTCGGTGAGCTTCTCGGGACCGGCTACTTCGTCGAAGGAGTGATCGGGAGCCCGACTGGCTGAAAGTATGGGCGGGGAGGGCGGCCGGTCGTCGGCCGCCCTCGCCCTCCGATCCATCGACAAGGCCTTCTTCGGGGTGTCGGCCAACTCGAGTGTCGACTTCGAGGTCGAGTGGGGTGAGGTCCACGCCCTGCTCGGCGAGAACGGTGCGGGCAAATCCACGTTGTGTGCTGTCGCCGCCGGTCTGTACCGCCCTGACGGCGGAGAGGTACGCGTCGATGGCAGGCTCGTCGAACTGCGGTCACCGTCGGATGCGCTGGCGGCCGGGATCGGGATGGTGTACCAGCACTTCAAGCTGGTGGCCAACCTGACCGTCGCCGAGAACATCGTCCTCGGCCATCCGGACACGCCCGCTCGGCTTTCGCGTCGGTCCATCGAACGCCTCACCGCAGACCTGGCAGCTCGCTACGGCCTCGGCGTCGATCCGTCGGCCCGCGTGTGGCAGCTGTCGGTAGGGGAGCAGCAGCGTGTCGAGATCCTCAAACTGCTCCATCGCGAGGTGCGGATACTCATCCTCGACGAGCCGACGGCGGTGCTCACCCCACAGGAGGCGCTGACCCTGTTCGACACGATGAGGGTGATGACCGATGAGGGACGCGCGGTGGTGTTCGTCTCGCACAAGCTCGATGAGGTGCTGTCGGTGGCTCGCCGCATCACCGTCCTGCGGGACGGTGGCCGGGTCGGAACCGTGGACGCCGCCGAGACGACGCCGCTCGATCTGGCGCGCATGATGGTCGGCAGGGAGTTCAGCCTCCCCGAACGGCGGGGGCCTGCCTCACCCGGTCTGGTCGTGCTCAGCGTTCGGGGCCTGGAGGTGATGGGTGACCGGGGCATTCCCGCGGTGCGATCGGTGGATCTCGACCTGCGGGCCGGCGAGATCGTGGGGGTGGCGGGGGTCGCCGGCAACGGCCAGCGCGAGCTGGCCGAGGCGGTTGCTGGTGTTCGCGATGCGGACGCCGGCACCATCACGCTTTGCAACCGGGATGTGTCGCGCCGCACCGCCCGGGGCCGGGCAGATGCCGGCTTGGGGTTCATCCCCGAGGATCGGCTGGGTACCGGACTGGCTCCCGGGCTCTCCATCGCCGACAATCTCGCCCTTCGTCGATATCGGTCGCCCGAGATGTCCGGTCTGTTCGCCATCCGCCGACCGGCCATGGAGCGTTACGCCGCGGATCTCGTCGACCGATTCGACGTTCGCGGTTCGCGTCGGGGGCTGCCGGTGAGGCTGCTATCAGGCGGGAACCTGCAGAAGGCCGTGCTGGCCCGTGAGATCGACCACGGACCGAACGTCCTGCTGGCGTGTGCCCCGACTCGCGGTCTCGACGTCGGTGCCACGAGCGCGGTGCGAGCGCGTCTGCTCGACGAACGGGATCGCGGTGTCGGCATCTTGTTGGTGAGCGAGGACCTCGATGAGCTGCTCGCACTGTCCGATCGGGTGGTGGTGATGCGAGACGGAGAGCTCGTCGGCGAGGTGTCGGGAGAGGGCGCCACCATCGACGAGATCGGTCTGCTGATGGCGGGATCCACATGACCGCTCGGATCGTTGTCGAGCCACGGCGACGGGCCGGGGTGCCGCTCGTTGCTCTTGTGTCGGTGGTCTCGGTCCTGGCCGCCTTCGTCGTGGCGGGTGTGTTCCTCCAGGCGACCGGTCATGATCCGCTGGCGGTCTATGCGCGCATAGTGCGCACGTCGGTCGGCTCGTCGAGAGCGCTCAGCGAGACGCTGGTCTCGGCGACGCCGCTGATTCTCACCGGGGTTGCCGCGGCGCTCGCCTTTCGGATGCTCATCTGGAATATCGGAGGAGAGGGCCAGCTCTACATGGGCGCGATCTTCGGCGCTGGCGCCGGGATCGCCCTGTCGACGGCCCCGACCGTGATCGCGCTCCCGGCGGTGCTCCTCGCTGGCGGGCTGGGGGGAGCGCTGTTTGCCGGAGTCGCCGCACTGCCGAGGGTGACTCTCGGGACCAACGAGATCATCACGACCCTGATGCTCAACTTCGTGGCTCTCCATCTGATGAACTTCCTGGTGTTCGGTTCGTTCAGCCCATGGCGTGATCCGGCGTCGACGAACTTTCCCCAGGGGCGACCGCTGACGGCCGCCGCCTCGTTGCCCGAACTGTGGCGCCGCCTCGATCTGGGGTTGCCCGTGGCTGTCGTCGTGGCGATCACCCTGTGGTGGGCTCTGCGGAGTACGAGGTGGGGCTACGAGTTCCGGATAGCCGGAGACTCACCGGGCACCGCCCGATATGCAGGGATCCCGGTGAGTCGCAAGGTGTTCGGGGTGTTCCTCTTGTCCGGAGCGATCGCCGGTCTCGCCGGAGCGATCCTGGTGTCGGGCGTGGTCGGCTCGCTGGAACCGCGGGCGCTGGCAGTCAATCTCGGTTTCACCGGGATCATCGTGGCGTCTCTGGCGCGGCTCAATCCGCTGGCCGTCATCCCGGTGGCTCTGCTGATGGGTGCGCTGAACAGCGCCGGTCCGGCCCTGCAGACGATCCGGGTGCCGTCCTCGACGGTCCTCATGATCCAGGGGCTGATCCTCGTGTTCGCCGTCTCGGGTTCGTTCCTGCTCGAGCACCGGGTTCGGGTGCGCAGGGTGACCCCGACGGAGGCCGTGGGGACATGAACGACTCGGTGCTCCTCCTCACCGCGGTGGCGGCGATCGCATCGGGAACGCCGCTCGTGTTCGCCGCCCTCGGCGAGATCCTCACCGAGCGCAGCGGGATCCTCAACCTCGGTGTCGACGGGATGATGCTCGTCGGTGCGGTGAGCGGCTTCTGGGCCACCAGCCAGACCGGTCGCCTCGAATTCGGTGTCGTTGCGGCGGTCGCAGCCGGTGCCGCCGTGTGCCTGCTCCACGCACTCCCGGCCATCACGCTGAGGGTCAACCAGATCGTCTCCGGTCTCGCCCTCGCCATGCTCGGTACCGGGATTGCCACGTTCATCGGTCGTACCGGGAGCCCACCGTTGGTCGGACAGCCTCCGCGGGCGTCGTTCCGACCGCTCCTGTCGGGGGGCCTGGCGGACCTGCCGGTGGTGGGTCCGTTGCTCTTCGGACACGATGCTCTCGTCTACCTGTCCTGGGTGCTCGTCGCCGGGGTGTCGTGGTATCTGTTCCACACCAGACCCGGGCTCGAACTCCGTGCCGTCGGTGAAGACCCGGGGGCGGCCGATGCTGCCGGGGTGGCGGTGGTGCGCATCCGCTACGTGCACACGGTTCTCGGCGGCGCTCTCGCCGGCCTCGGTGGTGCCTACTTCTCACTGGCGCTGGTGCCGTCGTGGCAGGACGGGATAACCGGCGGGGCCGGGTGGATCGCCATCGGCCTGGTCATTTTCGCTTCGTGGCGTCCCTGGCGGCTCCTGCTCGCCGCCTACCTGTTCGGCGGCGTGACCCGGCTCAACTTCACGCTCCAGGCCTACGGCGTGTCGGTGCCATCGCAGTTCCTGGCGATGTTGCCGTTCATCCTCACCATCGTGGTCCTCATCCTGCTGACCGGCGGTCGGCGCGGGAGGTTCCTCGGGGCTCCTGCGGCACTGACCCGTCCGTATACCAGGGAGCAGCGCTGAACGACGGCACTTGACATATGGTCGGAAATATCCGATCATCCGGAAAATGCCGACCAAAGACGATCCGATCGCCCACAGGAGCATCAAGGCCCCTCGCGAGGGGGTGCTCGTGCTCGATGCCGATCAGGCCAAGATCCTCGCCGACCGGACCCGTAACGACATCATCGTTTTGCTCGCCGAGCGGCCCGCCTCCACCCAGCAGCTGGCCGAAGCGATGGGTCGGCCCAAGGGCAGCATCGGCTACCACCTGAAACTCCTCGAAGAGGCCGGTCTCATCGAAGTGGTCCACACCGAGCAGGTGCGCGCCATCACCGAGAAGTACTACGGGCGGGTCGCCACCACCTATGTATTCCCGCACGTTGGTGAGGACGGCCCGGGGAACGACTTCATCCTGGAGGCGCTCGAGGAGATGCGCCCCGAGAAGGATCACGAGGAGGCGTTCTTCACGCTTCGGCACGCCCGGATCGAAGAGGACCGGGTGACCGAGTTCGCCGATGAGCTCCTCGCCATCGCCGAGCGGTTCGCCGTCGAGCCGCGCAGCGGCACCACCGTCTACGGCCTACTCATGGGAATGTACCCCACCGACCGACCGTCGCTTCCACCCGTATCGACCGACGAAGCACCCAAGGAGCGTGAATGACCGTGCAAGAAGCCCCTGCCGCCACCCCGAAGGTGCGGCTCGGCCCTAACTATTGGAAGCTGTGGTGGGCCAGCCTGACCAGCAACCTCGGCGACGGCGCTGGGATGATCGCCTACCTGTGGGTGGCGTCGGCGGTGACCCGCAACCCGGTGCTCATCGCGCTCATCGCCGTCGCCGGGCAGCTGCCCTGGCTGGTCTTCACCCTCCCGGCCGGAGTCCTGACCGACCGCCTCGATCGGCGCAAGATCCTGGTGTCGATGGACTTCCTGAGGGCGGCGCTCATGGTGGTCCTCGGCATCGGCGTCCTGATGACCGCATCGTCGCTGCCGACGGTGGCGGAGGTGACCGGCGGCATCGACTTGCCCACCAACGTCGGCCTGTATCTGGTGCTGATGTCGACCGCCCTGCTCCGGGGGATGGCCGAGGTGCTACGCGACAACACGGCGCAGACCTTCATGCCCGCTATCGTCCACAAGTCCAATCTGGAGAAGGCGAACGGCAACCTCTGGGGCGCCGAGATGGTGGCCAACCAGTTCGTCGGCCCGCCGATCGGCAGCATCCTGCTCGGCATCGGGTTCGCCATCCCGTTCTTCGTCACCGGGGCAGGCTTCGCGCTGGCCGCCTTGCTCATCCTGACCATCAAGGGCGATTTTCGACCCAAGCGCGCCGCCGCCGAGATCAGCGTGGAGGAGCGGCGCGGTGAGTTCGTCCGCGACATCAAGCGCGGCTTCGGCTGGCTTTGGAAGCACCCGTTGCTGCGGCCGATGGCGATCATCCTCGGGTTCATGAACGCCCTGGGCATGGTCACGTTCTCGGTGTTCATCCTGTTCGCCCAGGAGGAACTCGACCTGGGAACCGGCCTGTTCACCGGGGTGCTGGCGCCGATGGCCGACTTCTTCGGGATGTCGAGCGTCGCCGCTTTCACCTTTGCCCTGCTCATGATGGGTGGCGCCGTCGGCGGGGTCATCGGGGCCGTGGTGGCGCCGAAAGTGAGCAGGGCGATCGGGCCGGGCCCGGCGCTGGCGCTGACGCTCGTGGCTCAGGGGTTGACGCCTCTCGTCATCGGTCTGTCGACGAAGTGGTGGATGGTCTGGCTCATGTTCCTGGCCGCCACCTTCACCGGACTGTTGTGGAACGTGATCACGGTGTCGCTCCGCCAGTCGATCATCCCCGACGACCTGCTCGGTCGGGTCAACAGCGTCTACCGCTTCTTCGCCTGGGGCATGATGCCGATCGGGTCCCTCGTCGGCGGCGGCATCGCAGCACTCACCGCGGTGTTCGCCTCGCGTAGCCTCTCGCTGCGGATGCCGTTCCTGGTGGCGTCCGCCGCCGGGTTCGTGCTGCTCGTCTACGCGCTGCCGCGGCTCACCACGGAGAAAATCGAGGCGGCCCGGCGCGAGGCCGAGAGTTCGACGCCGGAGGCGTCGTGACGATGTGAGTGCATCCTCCTGCACTGACGACAGCGATCGGGGTGTCCCAGGGGCACCCCGATCCGCGTCTCAGCCGTCGGCGTACTTCACCCCACAGGAGTGGTCGGGGCAGTAGCCGTTTGGGTTCTTCGCCAGGTACTGCTGGTGGTAGTCCTCGGCGTAGTAGACGACGTCGAGCGGTTGGATCTCGGTGGTGATGGTGGCCATCCCGGCGTCGGTCAGGTTGGCCTGGAACACGTCACGGCTCCGTTCGGCGGCCGCCAGCTGCTCGTCGCCGATGGTGTAGACGGCTGAGCGGTACTGGGTGCCGATGTCGTTGCCCTGGCGCATCCCCTGCGTCGGGTCGTGGTGCTCCCAGAAGATCGCCAGCAGCTCCTCGTAGCTGATCTCGTTGGTGTCGAAGGCGACGATCACCACCTCAGCGTGCCCGGTGCGGCCGGAGCACACCTCCTCGTAGGTGGGGTTGGGGGTGGAGCCGCCGGCGTATCCGACGGCGGTCACCCACACGCCCGGCGCCTCCCAGTAGAGCTTCTCCTCGCCCCAGAAGCAGCCGAGGGCGAACACCGCGGTCTCGATGCCCTTGGGGAACGGCGGATGCATCGACCGCCCGTTGACGAAGTGGGTGTCGGAGGTCGGGATCGCATCCGGCCGCCCCGGCAAGGCGTCGGCGGGATCGATCATTTCGGTCTTGCGAAAGAGCATGGGGTGGATGGTAGGAGGCGCGATTCGCAATTCGCGATTCGCAATTCGCAAGCGGCAAACCCCGACGTGGGGTCTCGCGACGCGTTAGCCCTCCCCCTCCGTCAGCGGCCTTCGGCCCGCTGCCACCTCCCCCTTCGGGGGAGGGGACCGCGAGGGAAGGGTCGTTGCGTCAGCGGTCTGGCGTCCCTGCCGCCTCCCATTCGGGGGCCTTCTTCGGTTCCTCCCCCCCGTAGGGGGGAGTACCGCCGGGAGCGGAGCGAGCGGCGGGGAGGGGGGAGGGCGAACCCTTCGTAGGGCCTCGCGACGCGTCTGGCCTCCCCCTCCGTCATCGGCCTTCGGGCCGCTGCCACCTCCCCCTTCGGGGGAGGAAAGTGAGGAGCGACGCGTCATCCCTCTGTTACCCCCCAAACTCGCCCGGCGCACCTGCCGTCTTACGGCTCTTACTGGCCACTGGCCGCTGGCCACTCTTGCCTAACCCCGCTTCTTCCTTCTTCTCGCCAGCATCCATAGGAGGGCGGCGCCGACCGCGCTGGCCACGGTGGCGCCTGAGATGAGCGGGACCGGGCGGGTCAGCCGCTTGACCAGGCTCACCTGGCGGTGGAACGCGAGGATCGGCCAGCCGCGTTGGGCGGCTACCTCTCGAAGCTCCTTGTCGGGGTTGACCGCGTGCGGGTAGCCGACGATCTCCAGCAGCGGGAGATCGGTGGCGCTGTCCGAGTAGGCGAACGAGTCGGCGAGGTCGATGTTCTGGACGGCGGCGAGGCGTTCCACCGCGGCGGCCTTCGCCGGTCCGTACACGTACTCCTCAACCGTGCCGGTGTAGCGGCCCTCTGCGTCGGTACCGGTCCTGGTGGCGACCACGTCGGGCACCCCCAGGTACTTGGCGAGGGGCCGGACCACCTCCTCGGGGCTCGCCGACACGATGAAGACGCGTCGGCCTTCGCGAAGGTGCTCGTCGATGAGGAACAGGGCTTCGGCGTAGACGATCGGTGAGACGATCTCCTCCAGCGCCTCCTCCACCACCCGCTCCACCTCGGCGCGGTCCCAGCCCTTGGTGAGCTTCAGAAGGGAGTCACGGGTCCTCTCCAGTTGGTCCTCGCCCGCCCCGAACAGCACGTAGATCAGCTGGCTGACCGAGGCGCGCAGCAGTGCCGGGCGACCCATCAGGCCGGCCTTGTAGAGCCGTCCGGTGAACGCCAGCGTCGACGACCGGGCGATCACCGTCTTGTCGAGATCGAAGAAGGCAGCCTGGGCCATGGGGGCCGAGTGTACGGAGCGCAAGGATTTCGGAGTCGGTCGCACCCTGCGGGGAGGGGTGAGGACGCTCAACGCTCAACGCAAGACAAGGAGGTGACCCTCTCCTGATGGCGACTGGTGACTCCCATACAACCCCCTTGAGTCGCGGGGGTCCCTCCCATACGGTCGGCCTATGCCCGTGCTCGCTGTGTGGACGCCGCTCGACGGCTTGCTCGGTGCCCTGGCGCCGGTCGGACTGGCACTGAGCGCGGGTGACGCCCTCGTCGTCGACCTGGACCCGGGTGGTCCCGCCTATCCGGGCGAGCGGAGTCTGGCCGATCTGGTCGTCGATGGGCCCCGGAAACCGGACCTGACCCCACGCCGCGGCGTCGGCGTGCTGCGCAACGGTGGGGTCGCTCCGGAACGGTCCCGGGCGGTGGTCGAGGCGCTGGTGGGTGCGCACCCGACGGTGGTGTTGCGGCTCCCGCCGAGGCCGGCGCCGGAGGGCGGTCGGTGGCCGGTGGTGCCGGTGCGGCTGTTGATCCCCGGAGGATGGTTCGAGGCCCCCGGCCCAGCGGTGTTCCAGGCGACCCCGGCGTGGGAGACGATGCCGGCCATCGGGGTTCGACTCCCGGTGCCGTCGCCCGACACCGTGCGCGCCATCCTGCTCGGCCGCCGACCATCGTCGCGCGACCGCTGGGTACGCGCCTTCCGATCGGTGTGGGGGCTGCCGTGGCGGCCGTAGATCGTATCGTGGAGCGGCTGCTCGATTCCGGTGTGCCGCTGCGTCGTCACGAGCTCGCCCGGGCCGCCCGTGCCCTTGCCACCGAGGAGGCACCGCTCGACCCGGGTGCCGCGCGCGCTGCGGTCGACGAGCTGGTGGGTCTGGGACCGATCGAGCCGTTGCTAGCCGATCCGATGATCAGCGACATCCTGGTCAACGGACCTGATGAGGTGTGGGTGGAGCGGTCGGGTCGGCTGGAGCGGACCCCGATCCGCTTCTCCTCGGCAGACGCCGTCGTCGCCGCCGTGGAGCGGGTCCTCGCCCCGCTCGGCCTGCGCATCGATCGGGCGTCACCTGCGGTGGATGCGCGGCTCGCCGATGGCTCCCGACTGCACGCGGTCATCCCGCCGGCATCGGTGGACGGACCGGTGGTCGCCATCCGGCGATTCGTGCCCACCGTGACCAGCCTGTCGGATCTCGTCGCTGCCGGAGGCGTCGACGAGTCGGGCGCTGCCCTGCTCGACAGGCTGGTCGGAGACCGGGCCAACCTCCTCGTCTCCGGTGGAACCGGTACCGGCAAGACCACGCTGCTCAACGTGCTCGCCGGGTTGATCCCGGCGTCGGAACGGGTGGTGACGGTGGAGGATGCCGCCGAGCTTCGTCTCCCTGGGCACGTCGTCCGACTCGAGGGGCGGCCCCCAAACGCCGAAGGCGCCGGCGAGATCACACTCCGCACGCTCTCCCGCCATGCCCTGCGACTCCGGCCGGACCGGCTCGTCGTCGGCGAGGTACGCGGACCGGAGGCGCTCGACCTGATCCAGGCGATGAGTACGGGTCACGACGGTTCGATGGGAACGGTCCACGCCAACGGCGCCGAAGAGGCGATGTGGCGAGTCGAGAGCCTTGCCATGTCGGGCGTCCATCGCATCCCCGAGGATGCGGTCCGCCGGTTGCTGTGGTCCTCGGTGGACGCGGTGGTGCACCTGGAGCGCCGGGAGGGTGCTCGCCGCGTCGCGGTGGTGGCAGCGGTCCGGGATGGCTCGCTCGACGAGGTCTGGCCGTGTTGACCGCGGTCCTCGCCGGCCTCGGCCTCGTTTCCGGGATGCCTCTGGCAGTGGTTGGACTCGTGGTGCTGGCGCTGTGGGAGCCCTGGCTGGTAGTCGTCGGCGCGACCGGGTGGGCAGTGCTGACCCGGCTTCGCGCCCAAACCTACCGGCCATCGGCCGATGATGAGGCCGCCTTCCTCCGAGCCTTCGCTGCGGAGATGAGTTCCGGGGCCTCGCTGCGGTCGGCACTCGCCACCGCGGTCGACCAGTTCCCGGGCCTCCGGCTCGTACTCGCCGGACGCATGTCTCGGAGCGGTGTCGCCGCCCACCGCATCGCCGACGTCCTGTCCTCGGCCCTCCCCGTGAACGGTCGCCTCGCCGGGGCGGCCTGGCTGCTGGCGGCGCGGTCCGGTGGGCCGGCCGCCGCCGTCGCCCAGATGATCGCTGTGCTGTCCGCCGAGCATGGAGAACTCGCCCGCGAGCGGAAGGCGCTCACCGCCCAGGCACGGGCGTCGGCGTGGGTCGTCGCCTCCATCCCGTTGATCCTGCTGGTAGCCACCATCGGCAGCGGTCGGGTGTCCCTCGACGATCCGGGTCTGATGCCGATCCTGGCGGCGGGTGTCGCCATGCAGGCCGCCGGAGTGGCGATCGTCGTGACGATGCTGAGGCGATCGGCGCAATGACGAGGCTCCTCGTCGTCATCACCCTCGGGTGGTTCGTGTTCCACCGGTTCCGGCCGGGTGGCGGAACACTCGGGGCCGTCCTCGCCGGGTCGGTCCTCGTGTCGCCGCTCGTGGCCGCAGCCGTGGGGTCGGTTGCCGTCGCCCGGACTCGGTGGCGCCGGGCGGCGGCCGTGAAGCAGCGCGGCGCGCTGGTCGAGGCGGATGCCACGCTGCTTGCCGATCTCGTGGCACTCGGTCTCACCGCGGGCCTCAGCGTGCGAGGCGCGCTGGAGGAAGCACGCCCGCACCTCGGCTCCTACCTCGGTGACGATGTCGATCGCTTGCTCGATGACATGGAGCGTCGCGGTGCCGCGGCCGCACTGAGCGCGGCATCGGGTGCGCTCGAGCCAATCGGTCGTGTCGCCTCGGCGGCGGCGCTTTCCGGTGCCCCACTCGCCTCGGCGATCGCGGCCCACGCCACGGCGCGGCGGCGCACCGAGCACGCCGCTCGGGTGACGGCCGCCCGCAGACTCCCCGTGCGGTTGCTCCTTCCGCTGGCCCTTTTGATCCTGCCCGGCTTCGTGCTGCTGGCGGTGGGGCCGGCTCTCCTTCAGGCGCTGGCGCGGCTCGGTACCGCTCCCTGACAGAAAGGCATGCCCATGCACCATCTCAGATCCGATGCCGGCCAGGCGACCGCCGAATACGCACTGGTGATCGTCGCCGCCGCCATCGTCGCGCTCGCACTGATCACCTGGGCGTCCGGGTCGAATGCACTGCCGGCCTTCTTCGACGCCGTGATCGCGCGCGTTCGCGGCATCGCCGGGTGAGGGACGAGTCGGGGAGCGCCGCCGTGGAGTTCGCGTTGGTTCTTCCGTTGGTCCTACTCGTCCTGCTCGCCGTCGTAGAAGTGGCGGTCGTGGCTCGCGCTCAGCTCGAGGTGACACATGCCGCCCGCGAGGGGGCGCGTCAGGCGGCGACCCAGCCGGGAACCGACCGCGCCGTGGAGGCCGTTCGACGATCGCTCGGCGCCGCGGGCTCCGAGGCCCGTGTCACCGTCAGACGGGACACGTACGTCGGGGGAAACGCCGAGGTCGTGGTGCACCTACGACATCGCATCGCCGCGCCCCTGTTCGGTGGCGTCGAGGTGGTGCTGGTTGGCAGAGCGGTGATGCGTGTCGAGAGGTGAGCGCGGTGCAGCGTCGCTCCTGCTGCTGGGTGTCATCGCCATCGCGCTGCTCCTCGGCGCGGCGCTCGGTTCGGTCGGTGCCTATTTCCGGACCCGTGTCGAGGCGACGACGGCGGCGGATGCCGCCGCACTCGCTGCCGCACCGGTGACCTTCCTTCCGTTCGGTGCCTCCGGGTCGCCGACGGATGAGGCGCGTCGCCTGGCCGCCGCCAATGGCGCCACGCTTATCTCGTGTGTGTGCCGGCTGGACCGGTCATGGGATCCGCGTACCGTCCACGTCGAAGTGGAGAAGGTCGCCCATCTCTGGCCTGCGGGCCGCATCGCCGTCCGCGCCGTCGGCAAGGCCGAGTTCACCCCGGCGAGGCTGTTGAGTAGCGAGTAGCGGATCAACGCTCAACGCTCAACGCTGAACGCCCGACGCGTCTTGCGTTGAGCGTTTTGCGTCCTCCCCCCTGTAATCCCACCCCCTTCTCGGACATAGACACCATCATGGAGAGCACGATGACCGCCATTCGTAGTGGCTCGGCCCCGTGGTCCTCGGAGGAGACGTTCCGCAGCCTGTTCCACAGGTATTACGGGTCGGTGTTCGCATACGCCGCTCGTCGCCTGGGACGGGATGAAGCGGGCGACGCCGCCTCCGAAGTGTTCACGGTGGCCTGGCGAAGCATCCGACGAATCCCCGAGGGGTCCGAATTGCCGTGGTTGTACGGCGTGGCCCGCAAGGTCGTCGCCAACCAGCGCAGGTCGGTGGCCCGACGGCTTCGCTTGCAGGAGAGGGCGCGGTTCGCCCCGCCCCCACCGGCAGTGGAGGATCCCGTCGATCTCGACGCCGTGTTGGCGTCGCTGTCGGAGGCCGATAAAGAGGTGCTCATGCTTGCCGCCTGGGAGGGTCTCGACCCGACCGGGATGGGGCAGGTGCTCGGCTGCACGGCCAACGCCGCCGCGGTGCGACTGCATCGCGCCCGGGTGCGTCTCTCCGAAGCCTGGGGTCATGACGATGGAGGTGTCCGATGAGCCGCGACCCGTTCGAGCACATGCGTGACCGCAACCCGGTCCCGCCCGAAGACGAGCCGATGGCCCCGGCGGCGCTCGCCGAGCGCATCATGGGGACCAGGGCCCGCACCGCTCGCCGGCCGATGCCCGGCTGGGCTATCGCTACGGCCGCGGCCGCTGCGGTCCTGGCGGTCGGCGGGGTCATGATGATCCTGACCGGTCCGCGCACGCCGGTGGTGGGCGACGGTGGCACCACTACGACGGCGGCGGCTGAGACCACGACGACGCAGCCGGTCGTCTCCTTCGTGGAGACCCGGGCCTACTTCTTCGCCGAACTCGACGACGGGTGGGTGAGCGGACCGTTCCTGATCTCCATCGCGGTCCGCGCCGAAGTGCGCGGCGATGACGGCGACGTCCCGGGGATCGCCCACCAGGCGCTCACCGCGCTGTTCGATGGCGACGTCGACGGCCCGGTCGGCTTCTCCAGCACGATCCCAGAGGATGCGGTGTACTCGGGTCTCGAGTACGACGAGGTCACCGGAGTCGTCACGGTCTACGTATCGGCCGAGTTCGTCGGTGGCGGCGGGTCGTTCTCGATGATGGGGCGCCTCGCCCAGGTGATCTACACCGCCACCGCGGTCGACGGCGTCACCGGCGTGCGCTTCGAGGTCGGCGGCGAGCCCACCACCGTGTTCGGCGGTGAGGGCATCGTCCTCGACGACCCGGCCACGAGGGAAGGCTTCGACGACCTCCTGCCTCTGGTCTTCCTCGACTCGCCGGCCTACGGCGCGACGACGGGCAACCCGCTGGTCGCGTACGGCAAGGCGAACACCTTCGAGGCGACCCTGCTCCTGGAGCTGACGCTCCTCGACGGCACCGTGCTGTGGCAGGGGTTCACCACGGCCACCTGCGGCACCGGCTGCTGGGGCGACTGGCAGGTGGAGATCCCCTACGAACTCGACGCTGCCCAGCCCGGCATCCTGTATGCCTACACCGACTCGATGGAGGACGGCAGCCGGATCACCATTCGGTCGCACCGGGTGACGCTGGCGCCGGGCGAGGGCCCGCCGGTCGCCAGTCCGCCTGTCGCCGACTGCTCGGGAGCGGAGGCGACCACCCCGCTGGAGGACCAGGACGGTTTGCCCGCCGCGGTGGCGGAGACCCGAGCTGCCATCTGGGCGGCGGCGCGTACCTGCGACTGGGCGGCCCTGACCGATCTGGCGGGTGACACCCTCACCTGGTCGTTCGGTGGAGAGCCGGGTGATCCGACGCCGCAGTGGAAGAGCATCGAGGCCACGGAACAGCCGACGCTGTACATGGCCGAGTTGCTCACCATGCCGTACGGGACCCGGCAGACGCCCGACGGGACGATGTACTCCTGGCCGTCGGCTTTTGGTCTCCCGTGGGCGGAGGTCTCGGCTGCGATCAGGGCCGAGTTGGGTCGGATCTATGAAGACTCCGACTTCGCCCTGTGGGAAGAGTTCGGCTACGGCGGCTACCGGGTCGGCATCCGCGAGGACGGCACCTGGATGTACTTCGTCGGTTGGGACTGACCGGCTACCGGCTACCGGCTACCGGCTACCGGCTACCGGCTACCGGCTACCGGC
>JBBDWO010000027.1 GCA_040902765.1 Acidimicrobiia bacterium
GCACCCTCAAACAACACCCCTTGACATAGGAGGACCCTACGGGGGGAGAGAGTCGAGTGCGCATTAGCCCTCCCCCCTCCCCGCCTTCGGCGGTACTCCCCCCTTCGGGGGGAGAGAGTGAAACACCGCACCAGACGGCAGCTGCGCGATCGCCCTCCCCCTCCCGGCCGCTCACATGTACGGCGTTGGGTCCACCGGGTTGCCGTTGATACGGACCTCGAAGTGGAGGTGGCAGGCGGTGGACAGGCCGGTGGTGCCCACCCAGCCGATGGTCTGTCCGGCCGAGACCTGCTGGTTGTAGGAGGCACCCAGCGACGACTGGTGGGCGTACAGGGTGGCCATGCCGCCGCCGTGGTCGACGATGATCGTGTTGCCGTAGCCGCCGTACCAGCCCGAGAGGATCACCCGGCCCGACGCACCCGACTTGATCGGTACCCCGCATCCGGCGGTCAAGTCCCAGCCGGTGTGGAGTCGTCGGTCGCCGTAGATGGGATGGGTCCGGTAGCCGTACCCGCTGGTCACCGCACCGGGGACCGGTCGGATGAGAACCCCGGGCGCCGAACCCGAGCCCGACTGTTCGTCGGCGAGGACCGCGCGGATCCGGCCCTCCTCGCGAGCCAGCGAGGCGATCTCGCCTTCGATGGCGGCGATCTCGCTCTCGATCCGGTCCAGCTCTGCCTGCTGGGCGGCGACCTGCTGCCGTACCGCTTCCGCCTGGGCCGCCACGATCGACCGCTGCGCGTCCTGCTCGGCCCGGCGTCCCTCGAGGGCCGCAACGGTCTCCTCCAGGGAGGTGCGCTCGTCGGCGAGGATCCGCAGCTCGTGACTTGCCTGGAACTCCAGCGCCTCGTAGTTGTGCAGGTCGAGGTCGGCCACCTCCTGGATGCGATAGGCGTAGGCGATCCCGACCCGGGCCTCTTCCACATCGGACTCGAGCGTCGGCAACCGCGCCGTCTCGCTCGCCGACATGTACATCTCGACGACCCGCTGCTGCACCTTCTCCAGCAGGTTCGCCTGCTGGCTGCGAACGGCGGCCACGGTCGCCTCGCGATAGGAAACCCGGACGCGAAGGTCGCCGATGACCATCTCAGCAGCGGCGATCTCGGTGTCGGTGGCAGCGAGCAGCGTCTCTGCTTCGGCGAGCGCCGCGGCGGCACCCTCGAGCTCGGCCGCAGCATCGAGGAGGGCGTTGGCCGCGTCGGTGCGGGCACCGCGGGTCTCCCCCGCCTGGCCCTTGAGCACCTGGATGCGGTTACGGACGTCGTTGAGGTCCGAGTTGAGATCGGCGGCAGCCGGAGCGGCGGCCCCGATGAGGAGGCAGGTGACTAGGGCGACGGCGCCGCGGTGGCGCATCAGTCCCTCAAGAAGCCCCACATACCGAACGCGGAGCCGAGCAAGCCCGTCCCCACGCCGAACCCGAGCACCAGCAGCGACTGGCGCACCAAGAAATCGAATGGCACCACGAGCGCACCCGGCTCGACCGTGGTGGAGAACAGCTCGGCGATTGACGGCGCCGCTGCCCACACCAGCGCCACCGCCAGGGTGGCACCGACGAGGCCCTCCAACATGCCTTCGAAAAAGAACGGAATCCGAACGAACCAGTTGCCCGCACCCACCAGCTTCATGATGCCGATCTCATCGCGGCGGGCGAAGATGGCGATGCGGATCGTGTTGGCGATCAGCACCACCGCGGCGGCGCCGAGCACGATCACGATCCAGAAGGCGAACGTCTGCAGGCGCGACGACCGTTGCACCAGGGCGTCGATCGCCTCATCCGCCGCCGACACCTGCTTGATGCCGGGAACGGCGACCAGTTGGTCACTGATCGCCCTGTAGTCGGCAGCCTCGGTCGGGCGGATCCGGATCGAAGCCGGCAGGATCGACGGGTCCGACTCGACGACCGCCACCATCGACGGCTGGTCGGCGAACAGCTCACGGAACTCGATCAGTGCCTCGGCCTTCGAGAAGTAGATGACGCTCTCCACCTCGTCCCACTGCTCGATCTCCGCCATGAGGCGGTTCACCTCGCTGATCGGTACCTCATCGCTGAGGAAGGCGATGACCCGGACGTTGTCGTCCCAGCGATTGATGTCACGGTCGATCGACCACCGCAGGACGATCGTGGCGAAGACCAGGGTGAGCATGACGAAGACGGCGATGACCGCGGCGAACACCACCAGCACGTTGCGCCGCAGGTTGGACAGGGCCTGCTCGAGGAGGTACTGGAACCGCATCAGTCCGACCCGTCCGATTCGTCGGAAGCGTCGGAACCGTCGAAACCGTCGTCGAAGTCGATCTCGGCGATGTCCTCCAACCCGTCGCCGCCGCCGTAGGCGCCGGAACGTTGGTCGCGAACGATCTTGCCGCGCTCCAGGGCGACGACCCGGCGCCGCATGGCGTCGACGATGGCGTGATCGTGGGTGGCCATAACCACGGTGGTTCCGGTGCGGTTGATCCGGTCCAGCAGGCGCATGATCCCCACCGAGGTCGCCGGGTCGAGGTTTCCGGTGGGCTCGTCGGCGAGCAGGATGAGCGGCCGGTTGACGAAGGCCCGGGCGATGGACACCCGCTGCTGCTCACCACCCGACAGCTGGGTGGGGAGCCGATCCGCCTTGGCGGCGAGACCGACCAGCTTCAGCACCTGGGGTACCTGGCTACGGATCACATGCTTGGGGCGGCCGATCACCTCCAGAGCGAACGCCACGTTCTCGAACACGGTCTTGGTGGGGAGCAGCTTGAAGTCCTGGAACACGGTGCCAATGGAACGACGCAGCAGGGGCACCTTCCAGGCAGGGAGCTTGTTGATCTGTTTCCCCGCCACCCAGATGTCGCCCCCGCTCGGGACCTCCTGGCGGAGCATGAGGCGAATGAGGGTCGACTTGCCGGAGCCGGAGGGCCCGACCAGGAACACGAACTCGCCCTTGTCGATCTCCAGGTCGATGTCGCTGAGCGCGACAGTGCTGCCGTCATAGACCTTTTCGACGTCTCGCAACCGAATCATTGGTGCCTTCCAGCTGGCCGCGACTCGCGCGCGACCCTCTCAGAATCCTTCGGGATGATCGGCTCGGAGAGTAGTGAGGGGTCGTCGTTATGAATGGGATTGTGCGTGCGGGCACGGGAGTGCCCGAACGCACAGCTGTTGGCTCATGGCGGTCAGCTCATGGCCAGACGGCGCCCCCGCCGGACGGCCGCTGCGCGTCAGCCCTCCCCCCTCCCCTGACGGCTGCGCCGTCAGGTACTCCCCCCTTCGGGGAGAGAGACCGCGTAAGCACCCCGCTTCGGCCCTCGCTACTCCTGCTTGGCTCGGCGCCACTGGAGGTAGGCGTCGACGAAGGGGTCGAGGTCGCCGTCGAGGACGCCCTGGACGTTGCCCACCTCCAGATCGGTGCGAAGGTCCTTGACCAGTTGGTAGGGCTGAAGGACGTAGGACCTGATCTGGCGTCCCCATGCCGCCTCACCCTGCTCGCCCCGGATCTCGTCGAGATGCTCCATCCGCTCACCACGCTGCCGCTCGGCCAACTTGGCCGCCAGCAGCGTCATGGCACGGTTCTTGTTCTGGAGCTGGGAGCGCTCCGCCTGGCATGTGGCAACGATCCCGGTCGGGAGATGGGTGATCCGGACCGCCGAATCGGTCACGTTGACGTGCTGGCCGCCGGCGCCGGACGACCGGAACGTGTCGATGCGGAGATCCTCCTCGTCGATCTCGACCTCCCCGACCTCAACTTCCGGAATCACATCGACGCCTGCAAACGACGTGTGACGGCGGGATGCCGAGTCGAAGGGGCTGATGCGCACCAACCGATGCACCCCCCGCTCGCCCTCCAGGACGCCATACGGGCGCTCGCCGCGGACCGTCACGGTCGCCGATCGGATACCCGCCTCCTCGGCCTCGGACACCTCATCGACCTCCACACTCATTCCCTTGCGCTCCAGGTACCGGAGGTACATGCGCAGCAGCATCTCGGCCCAGTCGGCGGCGTCCACACCGCCGGCACCGGCGTGGACGCTGAGGATCGCTGCAGCCTCGTCGTAGTCGCCGAAGAACAAGGTCTCACGCTCGATGACCGCCAGCTCTGATTCCATGGATGCGAGGTCCGCCGCCACCTCGGCCGCGTCAGGGCTGTCGTCGTCGACGAGATCCAGCAGTTCGGCGGCGTCGTCGAGGGCCGCCGACATACGGGCCACGCGATCCACGATCCCCTCGTACCGGGCGAGCATGCGGGTCACTTCTTGCGCACGGAGGTTGTCGGACCACAGGTCCGGATCGGCGGCCTCTTCTCTCAGTTGCGGGAGTGCAGCTTCCTTGCCTGCGACGTCAAAGGAACCTCCGGGAGTCGTCGAGGCGCGAACGAAGCGAAGCGATGAGAGCGCGAGGATCCTGCATGGACCTGGAGGCTAATGCCTCCAGGTCCAGCTCACGGCTAACAGCTAACAGCTCACAGCCAGAGTGCAAATGCGCGTCGCAGAGCCTCTGGCTGTTGGCTGTCGACTGTGGGCTGTGAGCTGGAGGCCGCCGTCGCTACGCGACCGCGCCGTGGCACTTCTTGTACTTCTTGCCGCTGCCGCACGGGCAGGGGTCGTTGCGGCCCACCTTGTCGCCGGTCGACACCGACTGGCCGGGCTGGGGCGCTGTGCCGCCCGCCGGAACCGGACCCAGTTTGACGCCGGGCTCCCGGACCCGCCGTTGCTCGGTGACCGGCTCGGCGTGCATGATCACCCGGACCGAGTCCTCCTTGATGGAGTCGACCATGGCGGCGAACATGTCGTAGCCCTCGCGCTGATACTCCACCAACGGATCGCGCTGACCCATCGCGCGCAACCCGACGCCCGATCGCAGATAGTCCATCTCGGCGAGGTGCTCGCGCCACTTGGTGTCGACCAGCTGGAGGACCACCTGGCGCTCCATCACCCGGACCTTCTCCGGTCCGAATTTCTCGGCACGCTTCGTGTACAGGTCCTGACCCATCTCGGCGATCCGCTCGGCCACGCTGGCCACGCCGTCTGCGTCGCCGACCAGGGACTCGGGACTCTCGCTGAACGGAATGACCTGCGTCACCCGCTGGTGCAGCAACTCCATGTCCCACTCCCGTGGCGCCACCTCGTCGCTGATGATCTCGCCGACGGCGCCCTCCACGGCCTCGTCCAGCCAGCCGCGGATGAGCGACTCGATGTCGTCACCCATCAGCACCCGCTGACGCCACTCGTAGATGACGGACCGCTGCATGTTCATCACCTCGTCGTACTTGAGCACGTTCTTGCGGATCTCGAAGTTCTGCGACTCCACCTGCCGCTGCGCCCGCTCGATCGCCTTCGTCACCATGTTGTGCTCGATGGGCACGTCCTCGGGCAACTTGAAGCGGCGCATCACCGCCTGAATCCGCTCCCAGGCGAAGCGGCGCATGAGGTCATCCTCGAGGGACAGGTAGAAGCGGGACTCACCCGGATCTCCCTGACGACCGGACCGACCACGCAGCTGATTGTCGATGCGCCGGGACTCATGGCGCTCGGTTCCCAGGACGTACAGGCCGCCCAATTCGATCACCTTGTCGTGCTCCGCCTTGCGTTCGGCGGCGAAGCGGCTCACCTCCTTGGCGAAGGCGTCCTCGAACGCATCGTCGGAAGACTCGATGCCCCGCTTGCGCAGCTCCATGCGGGCCATCTCGTCGGGATTGCCACCGAGCTTGATGTCGACGCCTCGTCCGGCCATGTTGGTGGCGACGGTCACCGCGCCGATTCGACCGGCCTGGGCGATGATCGCCGCCTCCCGTTCGTGGTTCTTGGCGTTCAGCACCTCGTGGTCGATGCCCCGCTTACGCAGCACGTTGGACAGCCGCTCCGACTTCTCGATCGATACGGTGCCGATGAGGATCGGCTGGCCGGCGGCATGGCGTTCCACGATGTCTTCGGTGAGGGCGTTGAACTTGGAGTCCTCGGTCATGTAGATGAGGTCGGCCTCGTCGGCGCGAGCCACCGGCATGTTGGTGGGAACATCCACCACGTCGAGCCGGTAGATCTCGCTGAACTCGGCGGCCTCGGTGGCGGCGGTACCGGTCATGCCACCGAGCTTCTCATAGAGCCGGAAGTAGTTCTGCAGGGTGATCGTGGCGAGGGTCTGATTCTCCTCCTTGATCCGCACCCCCTCTTTGGCCTCGATCGCCTGATGGATGCCCTCGCTGTAACGACGGCCCTCCAGGATGCGGCCGGTGAACTCGTCGACGATCTTGATCTCGCCGTTGGCCACCACGTAGTCGACGTCACGGTGATAGAGCGCCCTTGCCCGCAGGGCCACGTCGAGGTGGTGGATGAAGTCCACGTTCACGTGGTCGTACAGGTTCTCGACGCCGAGGAACTGCTCCACCTGGGTTACGCCGGCCTCGGTGGTGATCACCTGTCGCTTGGCCTCGTCCACCGTGTAGTGCAGTTCAGGCTTCAAGCGGTTGGCGATCCGGGAGAAGTCCCGATACCACTTGGCGGTCTCACCGACCGTGCCGCTGATGATGAGCGGCGTGCGAGCCTCGTCGATGAGGATCGAGTCGACCTCGTCCACGATGGCGAAGTAGTGGCCCCGCTGGACCATCTGCGCCGGGTCCATCGACATGTTGTCGCGCAGATAGTCGAACCCGAACTCGTTGTTGGTGCCGTAGGTGATGTCCGACTGGTACTGGGGGCGCCGTTCGTCGGGGTGCTGGCCAGACTGGATGAGTCCGACCGAGAGGCCCAGGGATCGGTGCACCCCGCCCATCCACTCGGCGTCACGGCGCGCCAGGTAGTCGTTGACGGTGACCACATGGACGCCGCGCCCGGTGAGGGCATTCAGGTACACCGGCATGGTCGACACGAGGGTCTTGCCCTCACCGGTCTTCATCTCGGCGATGGAATGCCGATGGAGCACGGCCGCGCCCAACACCTGGACGTCGTAGGGCCGTTCCCTCAGCACGCGACGGGCGGCTTCCCGCACCACGGCGTACGCCTCGGGCTCGATGTCCTCGAGGGTTTCTCCGTCGGCGAGCCGACGCTTGAATTCCTGGGTCTTGGCAGCGAGCTGATCGTCGGAGAGGGGCTGAATCTCGGTTTCGAGGTCTTTGACCCGGTCTACGACCGCCTCGAGTCCCTTGCGTTTCTTGCCTTCGCCCGCGCTCAGCAGCTTCTTGAGAAGGGCCATGAGGGACTCACTTTACGGCCAAACGGGGGTTTCGATAAGACAGGCGCCCCCGGCTACCCGCTACCGGCTACCGGCTCCCACGATCCGCCGTGCTCTTGCTGGAGCCGGCAGCCGGCAGCTGGCAGCTGGCAGCTGGCAGCTAGATGGCTATCAGGTTCTCGCGGACCGCGTAGAGCACGGCTTCGTTGCGGCTGTGGACGCCGAGCTTGTCGAGGATGTTGCGGACGTGGTTCTTCACCGTGTTCTCCGAGATGAAGAGCTCCTCGCCGATCTCCTTGGAGGTGAGGCCCTGGGAGACGTGATCGAGCACTTCGATCTCTCGACCGGTGAGCGCCGGCTTGCGCGCCGAGGCGAACTCGGGATGGCGAAGGGCGAGCGCCATGACGTCGAGGAGCTTGCCGGCCATCACCGGTGAGATGGCGGCACCACCCGAGGCGACATCGTTGAGTGACCGGGCGAGCCGATCGAACGGCACGTCCTTGACCAGATAGCCCCGAACTCCGGCGCGGATGCAGGTGATGAGATCCTCCTCCGACTCGCTCCCGGTGAGCATCACCACTGCGCTGTCCGGTGCGGCCTCGCGCACCCGCCCCACGACGTCGAGACCCGACAGGCCGGGCATCATGATGTCGAGCACCACGAGGTCGGGCTGCAGCCGCCGGGCGGCAACCACCGCAGCCTCGGCGTCAGATGCCTGGGCGAGCACGGTGAACCCTTCCCGCTCCAGAGCGGCGGAGAGTCCGAAGCGGAACAGTTCGACGTCGTCTACGACGAGTACGGAAACATTCATACGGCTTCGATCAGCCCCAGGCTCCCATCCGACCGGCGGTACAGCACGCTGTAGCGATCCGTGTCGGCATTGAGGAACAAGTAGAAACTGTGTCCTAGCAGTTCCATCTGGAGGGCTGCCTCCTCTGTGGTCATGGGCTTTACCTCAAACCGTTTCACCCGGTCGATGGCGAGAACCCGGTCTTCTCTTTCATCTTCGTCTCGCCACTGGGGGTCATTGAGTCGTTTCTCGCCACGCCGGTGGGTTGTGATGAGTCGCTCTTTCAGGTCGCGCAGCCTCCGCTCGAAGCGATCGGTCGCCTGGTCGATAGCAGTGCGAGGCTCCGGTGCGGCCGCTTCCACCCTGACCACCCGGCCGGTCACCAGCGTGGTGATCTCCATCCGGAACCGCTCGTCGGCCCGGCGAGGGTTCTGCCGCTCACTGAACTCGAGGGCGACCGAGTCGACCGCGCCGTCGAAGACACGGACGGCGTGAGTCACCTTCTCGCGGGCCAGGTCGCGCAGCTCGTCGGTCAGATCGATGTGCTTCATGTGGACGCGAATATCCACGGCACTCCTTTCGTGGGAACGGATGACCCGCCGCGAGAGGGCGGCTGTCGGGAGGTGGAACACCTCACCATCGTCGGCCACCGTGGGACGGGCACACCCCGATCGTATCGCCTGCCACGCCGCGAGTCAGGGCCGAACGGCAGATGTGACCGTGACCGCCCGGGAGGCGCCACAGGCGTTCGCCGCGGCGAGCAGAGTCGCCCCGGTGGTGACCACGTCGTCGACGAGAACGGCACCGGCGGGTGCCTGACCGGAGGCGCCGAACCTGGGGACGCCGCGGCGGCGTCCCGCCGGACCGGCCCGACGCGCCGTCCATAGCGCGGGCCGGAGGGGGTCCGCCATCGGCAGGCCGGTCCGCCGGGCCAGCGCCCGGGCGAGCTCTCGACCCGGGTCGACGCCGTATCGCCAGCGGCGGGCGATCACGCGCGGCACCGCCACGAGCGCCGCGGCATCGGTCGGCAGTCGCGTCGCCAGCATCATGGCGAGCACCGATGCCGCCCGGGGGGACGCCTCGTACTTGAGCCGGTGGACCAGCGTGCGGGCGACGCCATCGTGAACCAGCGCCGGTCGGATCAGCAGCCCACGCCGGACCACGTCCGGGGCGCGACGCAGCGTGGCGATGCACGAGAGGCACAGCCCCTGTGGCGACGCCACGCTGCAAACGAGACAAGGCACGAGCGCAACCTATGTGCCATTGGTGGGTGGCGCCAGGGGTATGTACCGGAAGGCAGAAGGCAGACAGACAACCGGCAACCGGCAACCGGATGCTGACTAGTTCTGATGTGCGGTGAGCAATGACACCCGGTTGACCACTGTGTGTATTGAGGTATGCCTACCAGGAGGGTCTAGGGTTCGGTGATGGTCGTCGACGTCGCCCGGGCCCGGGAGGAACAGCGCAGGAAGCGTCTCCGTCGCGTCGCCTGGTTCCTGGCCCCGGTCGTGGCCTGGCTGTGGATTCGAGTGGCCGCCGGCAACCCGGTCTCACCCGGATGGCCCGACTTCGGACCCGACTTCATGATGTGGCTGCCGCTGCTGCTGATCGTCCTGCTGATCGGCGCCCTGATCGTCGTGCAGACCCTCGGGAACGGGCGCTCCCCCGACATCATGTTCCTGCCCGAGCAGATCGACGTCGGTTTCGACGACATCCGCGGCATGGGTCAGGTCCGGGTCGAGGTGGAACACTCGCTCGAGGTGTTTCTCAACCACCGCCACTTCACCGACGACATGGGAGGGCGCCCCCGCCGGGGGCTCCTCTTCGAGGGGCCGCCCGGCACCGGCAAGACGCACACCGCCAAGGCGCTGGCCCGAGAGGCCGGCGTGCCGTTCCTGTTCGTCTCCTCGACGGCCTTTCAGAGCATGTGGTACGGGGCCACGGCTCGCAAGATCAGGTCCTACTTCCGAAAGCTGCGCAAGATCGCTCGTCTCGAGGGCGGGGCCATCGGGTTCATCGAGGAGTTCGACGCCATCGGAGGCCGTCGCGGAGGCATGAACCAGGCGACGGCGAGCACCACCCGGGTCGACCGGGCCATCTCCGAGGGCGTTGGCGGCGTCGTCAACGAGCTGCTGGTCCAGATGCAGTCTTTCGACGATCCGCCGCGGGGCGTGCTCTTCAAGAACGCACTCAAACGAGGCGTCAATCGGTTCCTCCCGCCGCACCTCCACCTGAAGACCCGCATGCCTGCCTTCGCCAACGTGCTGCTCATCGGTGCCACCAACCGGGCCGACACTCTCGATCCCGCCCTCCTCAGGCCCGGCCGGTTCGACCGGTCCCTGCACTTCGGGCTCCCCGGCAAGCGACAGCGACGCGAGTTGATCGACTACTTCCTCGAATCCAAGGCCCACGACGAGTCGGTCAGCGAGGAAGCCCGCGACGACCTGTCGGCGGTGACCATGGGGTACTCACCGGCGGCATTGGAGCGCCTGTTCGACGAGGCCCTGCTGTTCGCGCTGCGCGACGAACGGGGGCGCCTCAGCATCGACGACGTGCGCCGGGCCCGGATGGACACCGAGATCGGACTCGCCGAGCCGGTCGAGTACACCGCAGAGGAACGCCAGACCATCGCCGTTCATGAGTCCGGTCACGCCGTGGTGGCGCACATGGTCGGGCGGGGCCGCAAACTCGAGATGTTGTCGATCGTCAAGCGCAAGGATGCTCTCGGCCTGCTAGCCCACAGCGCCACCGAGGAGCGCTACACGCGTCGCCGCTCCGAGACGATCGCCCTCATCCAGATCGCCCTCGGCGGCATGGTGGCCGAGCAGATGTTCTACGGGGAGTCGGGAACCGGCCCTGCCGGCGACCTGGCCACCGCCACCGCCCTTGCCGCCGAGATGGTCGGCTCCATGGGACAGGGAGGATCACTGGTTTCGTTCCGCGGCGCCGACGCCGGTCCGCTCAGCGGCGACCTGGTGACGCGCGTCCTCTCCGACCGGATGGCTCGCCAGGCGGTCGAGCGGATCCTCGACGAACAGCGAGACGTCGTCAAGGCGCTGCTCCACGACAACCGGCACCTCATCGAAGCACTCCGCGATGCCCTGCTGGTGCGCGACGAGTTGGTCGCACGCGAGATCATCGAAGTGATCGAGAGCGCCGGGCCGATGAAGGTCGGGGTCGGCGACGAACTACCAGCTACCAGCTACCAGCCACCGGCGACGACGGGCTGACTCCCGACGACCCTGGCGACATTCTGGCCGGAAGCTGGCGACTGGTAGCTGGCGCCTGACTCACGTCCCCTGCTCCCAGGACCCCAGGTACGCCTCCTGCTCGGGCGTGAGCACATCGAGTGAACCGCCCAGGTGACGCAGGGCGATCGCCGCAACCTCACCGTCGAGATACTCCGGGAGCCGGTGCACCTCGGGCTCGAGCTCACCACCCACCCGGATCAGCCACTCGGCGGCGAGTGCCTGGTTGGAGAACGACATGTCCATCACCTCGGCGGGGTGACCCTCGGCAGCGCCCAGGTTGACCAGTCGCCCCTCGGCGATCACGTGGATGCGGCGACCGTCGGGCAGCGTCCACTCGTCCAACTCGTGGCGGAGTCGCCGTCTGCCGGTGGATCGGTGCTCGAGCTCCTCCAGGTCGATCTCCACGTCGAAGTGGCCCGCATTGGCCAGGATGACCCCGTCGTGCATGAGATCGAAGTGCTCGCCCCGGATGACGCTCGTGTTGCCGGTGACGGTGATGAACAGATCGCCCATCGCGGCAGCCTGTTCCATTGTCGCCACCGTGTAGCCCTCCATGGCCGCAGCGAGTGCCCGCACCGGATCGACCTCGACCACCACCACTCGAGCGCCCATGCCCCGCGACCGGGCGGTGACCCCGACGCCGCAGTCGCCGTAACCGATCACCACCACGGTCTTGCCGGCGATCAGCAGGTTGGTCGCCCGGATCACTCCGTCGAGGGCCGACTGGCCGGTGCCGTGACGGTTGTCGAAGAGATGCTTCGTCGCCGAATCGTTGACCGCCACCACCGGGAACCGCAGCACCCCCGACTCGGCCATCGCCCGGAGCCGGATGACGCCGGTAGTGGTCTCTTCCGTCGACCCGATGACCTTTTGATCCGGGCGCTCCTTGAGCAGGGTGGTGACGAGATCCGCCCCATCGTCCATGGTGACGTCGGGGTTCATGTCGAGCACCTGGCGAATGTGCTGGTAGTAGGTGTCGGCGTCCTCGCCTCGAACCGCGTACACCGGGATCCCATCGGCGACGAGCGCCGCAGCAACGTCGTCCTGAGTGGACAGCGGGTTGGAGGCGCAGAGGGCCACGTCGGCTCCGCCGGCGCGCAGAGTGAGCATGAGGTTCGCCGTCTCCGCGGTCACATGCAGGCAGGCGGCGACCGTATGCCCAGCGAGCGGAAGGTCCCGCTCGAAGCGCTCGCGAACCGATGCCAGCACCGGCATCCGGCTGTTGGCCCATTCGACGCGTAACCGTCCGGCGTCGGCGAGGCTCGGATCAGCGATATCGGACATTCAGGGCACTCCAGTCTTCAGGCTCCAGGCTCGGGCTTCAGCCGGAGCGTCAATCTTGGTCATTCGCAATTCGCAATTCGCAATTCGCTACTCGCTACTCATCTGCGAGGCGCTGCTTGAGGTCTTCGATGATCTCTACGGGCACCGGGTCGACGTCGGCCAACTCGGCCAGGCGGACCGACACCAGGTCGCCGACGACGGACAGGGCCATGATCCTCGCCAGGGGACTGATCCCCCGCGCGGTGACCACCCCGGCGATCGGAACCGATCGCGCCATCAGCTCACGCGTCACGGTGGACCGAAGCGTCACGCGCGGATGGTCGTGCTCGTCCTCGAGGAAGACCACGGCCATCGAGTCACGGCTGAGATCGGGAAGAGCCGTCCAGCCGACGATCTCGTTGTGGTTCGCCTCGGGCAACGTCGCCCAGAACGCCGGAGCCTTGCCGTTTTCGTTGATTTGCGCCTTCCAGCGGCCGGCGGCGACGGCTCCGACTCCGGCACCCCCATAGATCACCGTGACCCGCCCCCGAAGCGCCCCGGCGATCCGGTCGACCTCGGAATCGGCGTCGGCGAGGACCTCCTCGACGACCGAGGCCGCCTCTCGAAGGTCGTCACCGGTCGATGAGAGCACCCCGGCGCCCTCGAGCACTCGCAACACAGACCCTGACAGCCGGCCAGCCGCGGCGCGTGGCTGGGGACTGTCCGGCAGTTCGACGCGGGCGATGGCGCCGTCCAAGGAGGCGAGCTCCCCTCCCACCGACACCGTCACCAGCGGGATGCCGCGCTCCAAGGCCTCCCCGGCCGCGCTGAGCGTCTCCTCGGTGGCGCCGCTGTGAGACACCGCAACGACGACGGTGTCCCCGCCGACCCATTCCGGCAATCCGTAGGACTTGTGGACCGTCACCCGGGCACCCTGCGCCTCGGCGATCACCGCGGCGATGTCACCGGCGATGCCGGAGCCCCCCATCCCGGCGATCACCGCCTCACTCCTCGGGGGGATCACGGGTGGGTCGAGGTCCGCCGCCCACCGGAGCTGCTCGGGAAGCGTGGCGATAAGATCTCTCATCTCACTCATCTGAGCCTCCCGGCCGGATGATCTCCTCCGTCAGCATGATCGGTATCCCGTCGCGCACCGGGTAGGCGCATCCGCAGTCCCGACAGACCAGTCGGTCATCGCGGTCGTCGAGCGAGCTCCCGCACTCGATGCAGGCAAGGATCTCGAGGAGTACCTCGGGGATCGGCATTCAACCCACCCCGTCGATCGTCGCCCGCACCGCAGCCACCAGATCGCCTACGGCATCGGCGGTGGGGGCCTCGACGTTGAGCCGCAGCACCGGCTCGGTGTTCGAAGGCCGCAGGTTGAACCAGCGATCGCCCAGGTCGACGGTGAGCCCGTCGAGGTCATCGTGGTCCCCGGGAAAGGCAGCGGCCACCGCGGCCGAGGCAGCATCCTGATCGGCCACCCGCATGTTGATCTCGCCGGACTGAGCGTACGGCTCGAACCTTTGCCGCATCGAGCTGAGCGGCTCGCCCCCGCCGAGCAGGCGAAGCAGGACGAGCATGGTGAGGACTCCGGAGTCGGCCCGGAAGTTGTCCCGGTAGTAGTAGTGGCCGGAATGCTCGCCGCCGAAGATGGCGCCGCTCTCGGCCATCACGGCCTTGATGTACGAGTGCCCGACGCGAGTCCGTACCGGTGTGCCACCCGCCGCCCGAACCGTCTCGGGTACCGCCCGGCTACAGATCAGGTTGTGCACGATGCTGCTCCCCGGGTGACGCCCGAGGAACCACTCGGCGACCATCGCGGTGACCGTGCTGCCCGGCAGGGTCATGCCGCGGTCGTCCACGAACACGGCCCGGTCGGCGTCGCCGTCGAAGGCAATTCCGAGGTCCAGGTACTGGTTCGTCACGAGAGCCTGGAGGTCGACGAGGTTCTCGGGGCGGAGCGGATCCGGGTGGTGGTTGGGGAACGTACCGTCGGGATCCAGGTAGAGACCGACGAGGTGGGCGGGTATCCGCTCGAAGAGCGCCGGGATGGCGACGCCGGCCACCCCGTTGCCGCCATCCACACCGACCCGGATCGCCGGCACCTCGGAAGCGCCCACGATGGCCAGCAGGTGCGTCAGGTACCGGTCGAGGATGTCGACCTGGCGAACGGAACCTCGCTCCGACGAGGGAGCAGGACCGTCCTCGGCGAGTCGCCTGATCTCGGGGAGGCCGCTGTCGATGCCGACCGGTGCGGCCCGGGCACGACATAGCTTGATGCCGTTGTACCCCTTCGGGTTGTGTGACGCCGTCACCATGATCCCGGGCTCGTCGAGCGCGCCAGAGGCGAAGTACACCATGTCGGTCGCCACCATCCCGATGTCGTCGACGTCCACGCCCTGGGATACGACCCCGTCGATGACCGCTGCGGCGAGTACCGGCGAGGATGTCCGGGCGTCGCGGCCCACCACGATCCGCTCGACACCGGTGAACGCGGCGAAGGCGGCGCCGATGCGGGCGGCGACATCGTCGTCCAACTGGTCGGGGACCGTCCCGCGTACGTCGTAGGCCTTGAAGATGTCAGCGAGGTCCATGAAAGGGGCAGTCTACGGCGATGACGGCGCCTCCCCTTAGGGGGTGCGCGAATAGGCTCGCCCCGGGATCAGGTTTCGGCTTGTGGCAAG